>JAFQNZ010000250.1 GCA_017395715.1 Clostridia bacterium
CTTCGCGCAAATGGACTTAGTTTAAAACCAAGTGAAGGGCGTGTTCGGCTACCTCGCGGATGATGGCAAGCTTGAAATCCCGTACTTCTTTGTGCTTGTAATCAAGGAACGGATAGTTGGCGGGGGTACCGTCCGGTTTCGGAATGCGGTATTCGGGGTGTTCTTTGTTGAACTTGCCTACGAAGATGGCGTAGGTGAAATTATCCTCGCTTACGGGTCCGTATTCGTGATTCATTTCAAAGCGTGCCCACGGAATGACGCCTATCTCGCGGCACTTCTTTGCCATAAGGTTAAGACCGTCCGAGCCGGTGTCAATACATTTTTGAATCCAATCCCGTGCAGCCAAATCACCCGGACGGCAGATTCTTTGAGCGAGCGGGGAGGCATCACGCATAAACACGTCGCCAACCTTCGTATCGTAGGCGAAAACGCTGCCGGGGCCAATGCCGATAAGCTTTACTTTTACGTCGGGATAATCTCTAAGGTATCCCACGTTGCGTTCAAGAAATTCCTCAATGGAGGCGGTGGCGGCATCACGACCGCAGTACTGAGAAAATCCGTCATCTCGAAGAATCAGAAACGGTTCGTTTTCGGGAAGGGTATTTCTTTTCATCATGGAATTGCCTTTCCTTTTGGAGAAGAATTTTTCAAAGGATATGTAAATCTCCGCTGAGATCATTATACCACGTGCTTTCGTGTGATTCAATGGGTAAGGGGAAAAAAGTACGGACTATGGTCATTGTTTTCAGATCTACAGCGGAAGTACATACCTTTGAAAATGAAAAAAAGACCACCACTTGATTTTCCTCAAATGGTGGCCTGGAATGGTGGAGGCGAACGTTGGCGGAAAAAGGTTGATAATCTGGGGGATTGGCTCACGAATCTGCCGCGCACAGAAGTGATTGTGCCGAATACGACATACAAGGTGTTCGTGATCGGACGGCGGGTACTCAACTACTGCGGCGGGTTTGGTGTGGATGAGTGAAAATTTTAAAATGAAATAATCGAAGCTACGGCAGTATTAAAGTTAAAACCTCAAAAACTGCCGTAGCTTTTTCTTTTACGGCATAGAGAACATACCGCACAACTACAGCTATTATTCCTCAAATCATTGACATTGTGCCGATAATGTGCTATAATTAAACTGATATAGTATAATTATTTTCACTCTTACAGATGAAGAGGTGCAGATATATGGCAATGAGAACACATGAAGCAGCTGAAAAATGGGGCATCACCGCGCGTCGTGTCCGCGTACTGTGCGTGAACGGTCAGATCGACGGCGCTTGGCGCGAGGGCAAGATATGGTATATCCCCGACAATGCTCCCAAGCCTGCTGACGGACGCATCCGCAGTAAGGAAACGCTGATCGTGCAGATTGAAAGAAAAAAGGCGGAGCTGGATACCCGCCGTCCGCTGACCGAAGGTGAAGTTGCCCGGCTCAACGAAGATTTTATGATCGAATACACCTACAACTCCAACGCGATCGAGGGCAACACGCTCACTCTGCGCGAAACGGATATGGTACTCAAGGGCTTGACCATCGATCAAAAGCCGCTGAAGGATCATATGGAAGCAGTCGGTCACAAGGATGCGTTTTATTACATCTGCGATCTTGTGAAGGATCGTGTGCCGCTGTCTGAATCGGTTATCAAGCAGATTCACACGCTCGTGCTGGCTGACAAGCCGATGGACCGTGGCGTGTATCGCCGTGTTCCGGTGCGCATTATGGGTGCGAAAAACGAGCCTGTGCAGCCTTATATGATTGAACCGAAGATGTTTGAGCTGATGCAGAAATATGCAGCGGATGAGCGGAACATCGTGGAAAAACTCGCCGATCTGCATATTGACTTTGAATCGATCCATCCCTTCATCGACGGAAACGGCAGAACCGGACGTCTGATCGTGAATCTGGAACTGATGAAAGCCGGTTATCCGCCGATTGATATTAAATTTACGGATAGGATGCGATATTATGATGCGTTTGAGGATCGCGATGAGATGGCACGGTTGTTTGGGGAGTATTTAAGTAAGCGGTTGGATCAGTATCTTGAGGTGTTGGGGTAAACACAATTATGGAAAAGAACAAAATAGACATAAAAGAAAACTATATCTATCACTTGGATAATGAGTTGCTGACGATTCTTCTTAAAGACAGATCATCAGGTAAGAATATTATATGGGCAACCGACAACTATAGTTCACGGGGCACCGGATACCAGGGTTACGAACAAATTACCATAAAGGCCATTACGGGGTATCATGGGAATGTTATTAAGCCCAGATCTGAAAAATCCAAAAAGGAGCAAACAGACCGTATCCGTGATAAAGCAGAGGTGTTCACTCCTTCTTGGATCTGTAATAAACAGAACAATCTCGTCGACAACGCATGGTTCGGTACTGACTTCGTGTTCAACGAGGAAACCGAAAAGACTTGGATAGCAACCACTGAGCCGATTGCTTTCCCCACAGTTACAGGCAAGACATGGCAAGACTACATTAACGATGTTCGCTTGGAGATTACCTGCGGCGAAGCTCCGTATCTCGTCAGCCGTTACGATACCGTCAGCGGATATATGATAGAGCTTTCACAGCGCATCGGATTGCTTGACAGAAAGCTTCGTGTGGTGAGTGAGAATACACAGACAGAGAAAGAATGGCTGAAATGGGCAATCAAGTCCTTTCAGAACACCTACGGCTACGATTGGCAGGGCGATAATGTGCTTCTGGCGCGAGAAAATCTGCTCTTTACTTTCATCGACTACTACAAGGTAAAGTTTGAGAAAGAACCCGGAATCGATATTCTCAAGAAGATTGCTGAAATCCTTTCGTGGAACATATGGCAGATGGATGGCTTAAAATTTGTCATTCCCGAAAGCTGTAAAGAGGTTGAAGAAGGTCAGCTCACCCTGTTCGATGACGAGGTCGAAAAGCAGCCTTGCCCTGGATGTGCCAAGAACGATCCTTACGCGCATACAGGTATTTACTGTATCATTAAGGATTGGAAGGCCAACAAGAAGGTCACCTTTGTGTCCCTCTTGAAAAAAGATTGATTGGAGCATTATGATGAAAGACTTAAGCATACTTGATAGCTTAATAACAGGTCGCGTAGAACCTCATATATATGCTTTTACTACGAATACGATTCCGAACTATCTAAAGGTTGGGGATACCTACCGTCCTGTGTCCAAGCGACTTAGCGAGTGGCAAGAGCATTTTCCGAATCTTGAAAAGAAATATGAAGGTAGCGCGAGAATTACAGATGATGTGTATTTCCGTGACTTTGCGGTTCACGACTTCTTG
The DNA here is from genome assembly GCA_017395715.1 of Clostridia bacterium. Classification (GTDB taxonomy): domain Bacteria; phylum Bacillota; class Clostridia; order Oscillospirales; family CAG-272; genus RGIG1993. Next base: position 3,304 of record JAFQNZ010000250.1, read on the forward strand.
GAATTTGAAAAGCACAGAGTCCGCCTTGAAGCATCCGATCTCCCCGAAGGTGTATACTATTCGAAAGAATTTTTCAA
>JAFQNZ010000251.1 GCA_017395715.1 Clostridia bacterium
ACCACAATGAAATCCTTAAAATGAATTTGATTTTCCCAAAATACAAAAAGCATAGCCGTTTTCACAGCTATGCTTTATTTTTATTCAGCGAGATACTTTTCAAGTGCGGCAAGTCTAACGCAGATCACCAAAATCTCAGCCGCAAGCTTGATCTCGGCAAGCGGGGGATAGGTGGGCGCAATGCGCAGATTCTTGTCGTCGGGGTCGTTGCCGTAAGGGAAGGTAGCGCCGGCAGAGGTCATCACAACGCCTGCTTCTTTCATCAACTGAAACACTCTCTTGGCGCATCCGTTTGGCACATTCAGGCTGATGAAATAGCCGCCGCGCGGGGTAGTCCAATCGGCAATGCCGTAAGGCGCAAGCTCTTTGTCAAAAAGCGACAGCACTGCTTCAAATTTCGGGCGCATGACGTCGGCATGAAGCTTCATGTGGCGTTTTACGCCATCAATATCACCAAAAAACTTCACGTGGCGGAGCATATTCAGCTTGTCAAAGCCAATCGTCTGCACGGTCATAACGCTCTTGATAAACGCAATGTTGGCAGCAGAGGAAGCCACGCAAGCAACACCCGAACCGGGGAAGGACACCTTCGAGGTTGAGGTGAACTCATACACCATATCCTCGTTTGCACCTCCCGCAACTTCTTTTTGGAGATTGAGAAGCACATCGCCCTCGTCGTACAGATCATGGATCACATAGGCATTATCCCAGAAAACGCGGAAATCCTTTGCCGCAGGTTTCAGACGCGCAAAACGGCGTACCGTTTCTTCCGAATAGGTCACACCCTCGGGGTTGGAGTATTTCGGCACGCACCAGATGCCTTTGATTGATTCATCCGATGCCACAAGGCGCTCCACAACATCCATGTCGGGTCCGTCTTTGGTCATGGGAACGGTAATCATATCAATGCCGAGCGATTGACAAATGGCAAAATGGCGGTCATAGCCGGGGGCAGGGCAGAGGAATTTCACCTGACCCTGTTTTACCCAAGGCGTCAAGCCCTTGCCCGCGCCGTACAGCATACAGCGCACAACCGCATCGTACATCAAGTTAAGGCTGGAGTTGCCGCAAACAATGATGTTTTCGGCGGGTAAGTCTAATATATCGGCAAACAGCTTTTTGGCTTCGGTAATGCCGTCAAGAATGCCGTAGTTGCGGTAGTCCGCACCCTTTTCGGAATAACAGCTGTCTGCCGATTCCAAAAGAGACAGCATTCCTTGCGAAAGATCAAGCTGATCACTGCCCGGCTTTCCGCGCGACATATCGAGCGAAAGCCCTTTTGTTTTATATTCGTTGTAAGCGTTAAGGAGCGTTTGGTATTCTTTTTCAAGCGACGCTCTGTCAAGTTTTGCGTAAAAAGTCATACGCTTACCGCCTTTCTTTTCAAACAGTGTTGGGTATCCGCTTAAAAATATCCGCAGAAACCCAATTTGTTTACATTATACAACAAGAAGTTACAAAAAACAATAGATATTCACGCAAAAAAGTGAAAATTTATTCTTGTCTTTTTGGATGATTTGTGATAAAATAGAGGCAGAATGGGTAAATATCGGCGCTTGGTGCCAAATCCATTTGATTCAGTATATGTCAGCCGCGACAATGCGGCACGAAAGAGAGGTTTTTTGCGATGACACTTGTTATTCTTGCTGCGGGCATGGGCTCGCGTTACGGCGGTCTCAAGCAGATCGATCCCATCACTTCGCACGGCGAATTCATCATCGACTATTCGATCTACGATGCTATCCACGCCGGCTTTGACCGCGTGGTCTTCCTCATCAAAGAGGAAAACCTTGAAGCTTTCAAGGAAACCATCGCCGACCGCATTGCGCCCTTCACCAAGATTGACTTTGCTTTCCAGGCACTTGATATGCTTCCCGAAGGATTCACCGCTCCCGCCGACCGCACCAAGCCTTGGGGCACTGCACACGCCGTTCTTTGCTGCAAAGACGTTGTGGGCGACGACAACTTCGCTGTGATCAACGCCGACGATTTCTACGGCAGAGAAGCGTTTGTGGAAATGGCAAAGGTATTAAAAGAAGACCGCACAGGCCGCTACTGCATGGCAGGCTATATTCTCGATAACACCCTCACCGATAACGGCAGCGTGGCAAGAGGTATTTGCCAGACCGAAAACGGCAAGCTTGTTTCGATCGAAGAACACACCAAGATCTACCGCGATGGCGAGCTTACCTTCTGCGCTTGCGAGGGTGAACCCCACCCCGTTGACCGCTACAGCGTGGTTTCGATGAACTTCTTCGGCTTTGCCCCCGACGTATTCAAGGTATTCAAAGACGAATTCAAAACCTTCCTTGCCGAAAAGGGAAGTGAACTGAAAGCTGAATTCTTCATTCCGCTTGCTCTTTCTCGCGGCATGGAAAAAGGTCTTTGCACAGTTGACGTTTTCCCCACAAGTGCCAAATGGTTTGGCGTAACCTATGCTGAAGATAAACCCGCTGTGGTACAAAAAATAAAGGAAATGACCGAAATGGGTATCTACCCCGACGGTCTTTGGACAAAACGATGAACGATATCAACTACACATCAATCTTCAACCAATTTGCCGTTGACGGCGAGCCGCTCTCCTTCACACCCTGCAAGATCGGTCTGATCAACGCCACCTACTTTGTCAAAACCGAAAACAGCGAGTATGTTCTGCAGAAGATCAACACCAATGTTTTCAAAAAACCGCAAGAGGTCATGGCAAACTATGCCGCCGTTACCGAACATTTACAAAAGAAAAATATTCCCACGCTCCACCTCGTTCCCACCAAGGACGGCAAGAGCTTTTTGGAGTGCGAAGACGGCTTTTTCCGCATAACCGTCCGTGAACCGGGCGAAACCTTCAACTCTGCCACACCTGACCTTCTTGAAAGAGGTGGCGAAGCATACGGCTTATTCTCCTCTGAACTTGCGGATTTTGATGCTTCGCGCCTGTATGAAACCATCCCCAATTTCCACAACACAAGAGCGCGTGTGGAAGCTTTGCAGGCTGCCATTGCAACCGCAGACAGCGAAAGAATCGCAAAATCCGCCGACACCATCAAGCGTTGCCTTCAGTACGCATCGCAAGGCTCCTATCTTGTCAGCCTGATGGAGCAAGGAGAGCTCCCTTTGCGCGTGGTGCATAACGATACCAAGATCAACAACGTGCTCATCGGAGACGTGGACGTGGTGCTTGACCTCGATACGGTTATGCCGGGCAGCATTCTTTTCGACTTCGGCGATGCGATTCGCTCGGGTGCATCGAATCTTGTGGAAGGCGATCCCAACACCGACGGTTTTGCAGTTGATAAGGAACGCTATGAAGCTTTCTTAAAGGGCTTCTTGCGCGGCACCAAAGGCGCTCTCACCAAAACCGAGCTGAAGCTTCTTCCTTTTTCTGCCTTTGTCCTCACGTATGAGGTTGCAGTTCGTTTCTTGACCGACTATCTTTCGGGCGATACCTACTTCCACACCACCTATGAGGGTGAAAATCTGGTTCGCGCCAAAGGTCAGCTTACCCTTGCCGAGAACATTTTTATGCGTCTTGACGAACTGTCAAAGATTTCCGAAAAATACATTTGACAATAAATTGTAAACGAGGTAGCAAGTATGATTTTAGTAACAGGCGGAACCGGTTATATCGGTTCTCATACCGTTGTGGAACTGCAGAAGATCGGCGAAGAGGTTGTCATTGTTGACAATCTTATGAACTCCAAAATAGAGGTGGTTGACTATATCGAGTCGATCACAGGCAAGCGCCCGATCTTTGTCAAGGCAGACGTCTGCGACGAAGCCGCTATGAAAGAGCTTTTCTCCACCTACAAAATTGACGCCGTGATCCATTTCGCAGGACTCAAGGCAGTCGGCGAAAGCGTGGAAAAGCCTCTTTGGTACTATAGCAACAACTTAGTTTCCACCATGGTGCTTCTCAAAGTGATGAAGGAATTCGGATGCAAGAAGATTGTTTTCTCTTCTTCCGCCACCGTGTACGGCAGCAACAACCCCATTCCGTTCTCGGAAGAAATGCCCACCTCTGCCACCAATCCTTACGGCATGACCAAGGTGATGCAGGAAAGAATGCTGGAGGACATCGCTTTTGCCGATAAAGAGCTTTCGGTTGCTCTCCTTCGCTACTTCAACCCCATCGGCGCGCACGAAAGCGGTCTGATCGGCGATGACCCCAACGGCATCCCGAACAACTTAATGCCTTATGTTTGCCGTGTTGCCACAGGCAAGCTGCCCATGCTTTCGGTGTTCGGCGACGATTATCCCACGCCCGACGGAACAGGTGTGCGCGACTATCTCCATGTGGTTGACCTTGCCAAAGGACACATTGCCGCTTTGCGGTATATTGACAAGCACACAGGCGTTCTCACCGTCAACCTCGGCACGGGAAAAGGCACATCGGTGCTTGACATCGTCAAGGCGTTTGAAGAACACTGCGGCGTGAAGATTCCCTACAAAGTGACCCACCGCCGCGCAGGCGACATTGCCGAAGTATATGCTTCCACCAAAACGGCGGAAGAACTTCTCGGTTGGCGTGCCGAAAAAACGCTTGCCGAAATGTGCGTTGACAGCTATCGCTACGCCAAAACACACTAATTTTTCCAAGGAGGCTTTTCTGTTATGAAACAATGTGCCATTTGCGCGCAGTCAATCGAGCATATTACCGACCCTGCCATTTTGTTCATCGGGCGCTGGGGTCACCAGTATGAATTATGCCCCGAATGCGAGGCGGCAAGTGAGCGTTTCATTGAGCCAAAATCGGAAAATGACAGAAAAGAGGCCGCCGACATCATCTACCACCGCTTTTTTACGGTCAATACCGACCGCAAAAGCGCCGAGATGCTTGACTATATGAAATCTCTTTTTGACGAGAGCGGCAAGACCCTTGAAGAAGCAAGGGAAGCGCTTCGCCTTTCACAAGAAGAGAGCGAAAACGATATTGTTCCTTCCGCAGTCGCCGAAGAAAACAATACCCCCATTTTACCCGAAGATACCCCCTCTTTTTCCTTGCACGAGGAAGAAGACGAGATCAGCGAAGAAGAGTTTCTTGCCGACACCGCCAAAAAAACGCCAATTGCCATAAAGCTTGTCTTTTTGCTTCTGTTTTTGGCGGTGGGCGGCGGCGCTGTCTGCTACGGCATTCTGCGCGCTTCCACCTTCGCGATCGTTGCAGGCGCCATTGTGGCGCTTCTTGGGATCGCTTCGGTTTTTACCAAAGACTGACGAAAGGAATTTTCATCTGTGATTAAACTGATCAACGAAAAAGTAGAATACCAAAACGGCACATTTGTCACACCCACTCAAAGTGCCACCCGCGAAAACACCATTGCTTACCCCATTCTCACCGCACACAACACAACAAACGATACCCACAAACTGAAGATCCGCTTTGATGCCATGGCATCGCACGACATCACATACGTCGGCATCATCCAGACCGCGCGTGCTTCGGGTCTTGAAAAGTTCCCGCTGCCTTACGTTCTCACCAACTGCCACAACTCACTTTGCGCTGTGGGCGGTACGATCAACGAGGACGACCACGCATTCGGTCTTTCCGCCGCCAAAAAGTACGGCGGTATCTATGTGCCTGCCCATCAGGCAGTCATCCACTCCTTCATGCGTGAAAACTTTGCAGGCTGCGGCAAAATGATCCTCGGGTCGGACAGCCACACCCGTTACGGTGCGCTTGGCTGCATGGCAATCGGCGAAGGCGGTCCCGAGCTTGTCAAACAGCTTTTGAACCGCACATACGATATCCCCTATCCCGAAGTGGTCGCAGTCAGACTCACCGGAAAAGTACGCCCCGGCGTTGGCCCGCAGGATGTAGCACTTGCTCTCATTGGCGCAACCTTTGCATCCGGCTTTGTGAAAAACCGAGTGCTGGAGTTCATCGGCGACGGTATTGCTGATCTGCCCATCGAATTCCGTAACGGCATCGACGTCATGACCACCGAAACCACTTGCCTTTCCTCGGTTTGGGTAACTGACGAAAAAACCGAAAAATATCTTGAAAATCACGGCAGAAAAGGCGACTATAAACAACTCGCACCGAAAAACGGCGCGCTGTATGACAGAGCCGTTGAAATCGACCTTTCCAAGGTCGAAAGCATGATCGCACTGCCGTTCCATCCGAGCAATGTATATACCGTGCGCGAATTTCTCGCGAACGCCCCCGAAATTCTTGCCAAGTGCGAACAGTATGCCGAAGAAAACCTCGGTGTCAAGAAGGGCGGCATCCGCCTTGTTGAAAAATTCAATAACGGCAAGATGCAGATCGACCAGGGCGTGATCGCGGGCTGCGCGGGCGGTATTTACGATAACCTTTCCGCCGCTGCCGACATCCTTGCAGGCGCTTCTACGGGAAGCGGCGATTTCTCGCTTTCTGTCTATCCCGCCAGTGCGTCTGTGATGACACAGACCTTCCGCGACGGCATTGCCGAAACCTTGGTGCAAGCCGGCGCAACCTACCGCTCCGCCTTCTGCGGACCTTGCTTTGGTGCAGGTGACGTGCCGAAGAACAACGGTCTTTCGCTCCGCCACACCACAAGAAACTTCCCGATGCGCGAGGGTGCAAAGCCAAAAGACGGACAGATCGCGGCAGTTGCCCTTGCCGATGCGCGCACCATTGCCGCCACCGCGGCAAACGGCGGCATCCTCACCCCCGCTGATTCTCTGAATATAACATACACCGAGCGCGAATACGTCTTTGACGACGCACCTTACAAGAGCCGCGTGTATGACGGATATAACAACCCCATGCCCGAAACCGAGCTTGTCTTCGGCCCCAACATCACCGACTGGCCGACCTTCTATCCCCTTGCCGACAAGCTTTTGATGCGTGTGGCATCGGTCATCACCGACCCGATCACCACCACCGACGAGCTGATCCCCTCGGGCGACACCTCGTCTTACCGCTCCAATCCCGAAAAGCTCTCCTCCTTCGCCCTCTCGCGCAAGGACCCGAACTATGTAACAGAAGCCAAAGCGGAAAGAGAAAACGAAAAACTTCGCCGTGCGGGAGAACACGTTTCTGCCCTTGATGGCGTCTATGCCGCCATCGGTGCCGAAAATCCCGATGACATCATGCTGGCAAGCGTGGTGCTTGCCGAGCGCCCCGGCGACGGCTCAGCGCGTGAGCAAGCCGCATCCTGCCAAAGAGTGCTTGGCGGTGTTGCCAACATTGCGCTTGAATATGCCACCAAGCGTTACCGCTCCAACCTCATCAACTGGGGTATGCTGCCTTTCACCAAAAAGAGCGACATTCCCGCCAAGGTCGGCGATTATATCTATATCGACGGCATCCGCGAGGCGGTGGCAAACGGCAAGACTGAAATTGCCGCCACGGTGGTTTCAAACGGCACACTCACGCCTTGCACCCTCTATCTTGAAAACCTCACCGATGAGGACAGACAGATCCTGCTTGACGGTTGTTTGATCAACTATTATAAGCGATAAACTCCAAAAAGGCTGTCTGATTGGCAGACAGCCTTTTTGCAATCTCACTAATACAAGAAAAATGTAAAAACTTTTCTTTTTCTCAATTTTTTCATTCTGATTTGTTACATATGAATGAAGAGGAGAATGAACACCGAAACAAACACGACCCCATCGTTTCGCCCAAATAATCAGGAGGTAAACTATGAAAAAGATATTGATCAAACACACCTTGTCTTTCACTTTGTTGTGTTTGCTTCTTGTGTCCGTCCTTTTTTCCATCGGGTGTACAAATGATGAAAACACAACCAACACCACAACCCACTATATACCCGATACAGACACGCCTGATACCAATGAGAAAGGTGAGCCGCACATGGCGCTTCACCTTTCATACAACAGAGACGGTTACGCCACGGTTACCGGCTATTATTGGTGTACGCAAGCAGAAGGCACCCATGACCTCGCAGGCGATTACTGCTTTGACAGCGAAACAGGAACATTGACCATTCCCGAAACCGGATCAGATAACCGCCCTATCGTTGCCATTTATTTCAATGCTTTTAAGGATTTCCAAGAACTTGAGCACGTAATCCTGCCCAAGGGTTTTAAACAAATCGGAGACAACGCCTTTCAAAATTGCAACAACTTAAAAACCGTCACACTTTCAGATGAGACGCAAGAAATTGCATCCTATGCCTTTGCAGGATGCGAGGCGCTTGAAAGCATCTCACCACTGACATCTCTCAAAACACTCGGCGGCAGTGCCTTTGAAGGCTGCAAAGCCCTCAAAGAGATCGATCTTGGATCACAGCTTGATTTTATCGGCAGGCGCGCGTTTGCCTGCAGCGGTTTGACATCGGTCACCCTTCCTGAAAACGCACGACCCGCCGATGAAGTTTTCTATGAATGCCGCGATTTGAAGAAAGCCACTATCACCGGGCCCCTCGGGATGTATATGGAGCTTCCGCGCGCCACTTTTGCCTACTGTACGTCACTCGAAACCGTCTCCCTGTCGAAAGAAATAATAATCATCGGCGAATCGGCTTTTATGGGGTCCGGCTTGACTTATATCACACTCCCCCCGTTTGTCTCAACGATACATAGCGACGCATTCCGGAACTGTTCTAAGCTTGAGAGTATTTCGATCGCTTATCCGAACGGAGGACTCCTCATTGATCAAGACGCCTTTAGCGGATGTTCGGCGCTCCACTCGATTTATTGGGGACACGACAAGGACGGATTCCGCGACACCATCATCAACGACGGCAATGAAGCCTTACAAAACGCTCCCAACCAATATTACGGTCTCTATAAGGAAGAAAAATGAAAAACGGACTGATTGAAGAAAACGGTAAACTTGTCTATTATGTAAACGATAAGCCTGTCCATGCAGGTCTTATCAAAATAGACGGCGATATTTATTATATCGGCACGGGCGGCATTGCCGTCACGGGCAAGCACACCATACACACATCCATGGCAAACGGTCTTCTGAAGCATGGCGTTTATACCTTCGGCGCCGACGGAAAACTGAAAAAAGGCTCTTACGTCCCCTTGAAGAAAGGAACGCATAAACGCAGATCGCATTTTAAGCCCAAAAAACAGCTTCTCATTTTGGGCGCATTCCTTTTAATCGCACTTGTTTTTGTTATCCTCGGATTTGCCATTGACGAATTCGGTAACCCGGATATGCCCGTACAAACAACCGAAAGCTCAGCACCCGATGAAGAAATCAAAATCGATCTGCCCGAATTGAGTGAAGAAGCGGTGCTTGTCTCCCAAGGTGCGCTTGATGCGTATCACGGCAAACTTTCCATCTGGGAAGCAAGAGCGTACGGCGATCCTTACCGCCCGTTTGTGTTTGAATACGATCTGTACGGCAAGAGCGGCGTTTTGTACTACAGCGAAAATGCCGATCTGTCTAATGCCGTGCAGGTGGCTCTCGACGGAAATAAAAGGTCTTTGGAAATAGACAATCTGAAAACAGGCACAGAGTATTATTACAAGGTTTCGGTAGAAGGAAAGGACTTCACAGGTTCCTTCAAAACTGCCGCTTCCACACGCTTTGTTAAAATCGAAGGTCTGAACAATGCGCGCGACATTGGCGGTTATACCACGCTTGACGGCAAGACCATCAAGCAAGGCATGATCATTCGCGGCGCGGAATACGACGGCCTTGTGGAATCTACCTACCAACTTAGCAAAGAAAGCCTGACGTATATGCAAGACACCTTTGGATTTGCGTATGATATGGATCTGCGTAATGCAGATATTTTTACAGGCGAATACACTTCCTATCTCGGCAAGGATGTCAGACACGCTTTCTACACCGCACCGAAATACGGCGAGATTTTTGATGCATCTTATAAAGACAGCTTAAACCGTATTTTCTCCGATCTTGCCAAGGAAGAAAACTATCCTATGTATCTGCACTGCACCTACGGTGCCGACCGCACAGGAACGATCGTGTTCCTTTTGCAGGCTGTACTTAACATGAGCGAAGAGGAAATAACACGCGAATATCAAAGAACCGGTTTCTCTGACGCCGGCTATGCCGCTTCCGAGAAATATGATATCATCCTTTCGGGTCTTGCAGGAAAAGCAGGGAACACCCTGCAGGAGAAGACCATTCGCTTCCTGATCGATGATATCGGCATCACAGAGGAACAGATCGATTCGATCCAAAACATTCTGCTGCAATAACCAAAAAAGAGACTTGCCACAGCAAGTCTCTTTTTATTGGTATCAACTTATTCGGTAAAGGGCTTTTCCACAACGGTGGTGCCGTAGTCGGTGCAGGTCATTTCGCTCTTGATGATATATTCCATCGAAGCGGAATAACCGTCCTGGCTTGCGCTGTAACTGATATTCGCATCCGAGATCAAAGCGGAAAGAACGCCATCCTTCACCACGTATTTGGCAAGCATATCAAAATCCACACCCTGTGCCAAAAGCGCGGCAAACTCGCCGCCAAGAACTTCGTCAATGTAGCTTGTTGCACTCTCTTCGCCAAGTTCAAAGCCGTAGCTCGTCTTGGTAAAGTAGGTGTAGTCGAGATACTGATCATAGAAGGGAGTCAGCTGCTCAAGAGAGGTGAAACCGATGGCAGCAAGACTGCCTTTCATCCATTCGCCGCCCTCCTTGTTCTTCACGTAGCAAATCATGTCGCCGTCTGTTTCTTCAATATAGAAGTAGACCTTCTTCACGGTAGGAGCGGTGCCTGTCGAAGTTGTGGAGGTGGTCATTTCAACGTAAATCTTATTGTCTGCAAACTTCAGAAGCTGTTCTACTTTCACTTCGGAAGCTTCTTCGCCGCTCTCGCCGCCGCCGGAATACTTGGTTTCCTTGCTGGTGATCTGGGTTGCCTTAAAGGTGCAGTTTTTGTACTTTTCGGTATTGAAAACAGAGTCGTAATAGGTCTTGGTGATGGTGTTACCGGTTACGGGACGGGGTGTGAAATACTGCCAGTTCACGCCGCACTTGATAACATATACCTTTACGGTCTTTTCGGTGTTCAAGGTGTCTGTCAGAAGAGAAAT
>JAFQNZ010000252.1 GCA_017395715.1 Clostridia bacterium
GGTTCTTTCAACCAGCTCCATGATACCGGGAACAAATACATCGCGTCCGTCGCAAATCGCATCAACTTCCACTTCTTTACCGCTGATATACTTGTCAACCAAAACAGGCTTGTCTTCATCGATTTCAACAGCGGTTTTGAGGTAGTGGCGAAGCTGATCTTCGTTGGCAACGATCTGCATTGCACGTCCGCCAAGAACAAAGGAAGGACGAACAAGAACAGGATATCCGATCGCGGCAGCCGTTGCCACGCCGTCTTCAATCTTGGTCACAGCCTTGCCCTGCGGCTGAGGAATGTTAAGCTCATGCAAGATCTTTTCAAACATATCGCGGTTTTCTGCGCGGTCAATCGCAGCGCAGTCTGTACCAACGATCTTAACACCTCTCTTATCAAGCGGTTCGGCGAGGTTAATGGCTGTCTGACCGCCAAGAGAGGCAATTACGCCTTCGGGATTTTCAAACTCAAGGATGTTCATCACATCTTCGGGTGTGAGAGGTTCAAAGTAAAGCTTGTCACTTGTTGTATAGTCGGTCGAAACCGTTTCGGGGTTGTTATTGATGATGATCGCTTCATAACCCGAATTCTTAATGGTGGTAACAGCATGAACAGTCGAATAGTCAAATTCAACGCCCTGACCGATACGAATCGGACCGGCACCGAGAACCACAAGCTTCTTTTTGTCTGTCAGAATCGAATCGTTGTTTCCGGAATAGGAGGAATAGAAATACGGAATATACGCACCGGTATGAAGCGTATCAACCATACGGAAAACAGGTTTGATGCCGTTCTGTTTTCTCATAGCCGAAACATCAAGCTCACAAACACCCCAAATCTTCGCAATATATTTGTCCGAGAAGCCCATCTTCTTGGCAGCCACAAGGCTTTCAAGTGTTTTATCTTGAAGCTTCTTTTCAGTTTCCACAATGCGGGCGATCGATTCGAGGAAATAACGTGTGATCTTTGTCACATCGTGAATGGTGTCAAGCGATACACCAAGACGGATCGCCTGTGTCACGGCGAAGATATTGTCATAACGGAAATCCTTCATATAGGTGAGAAGCTCGTCCGCCGACATGGAATCAAACTTAGCAAGATGTAAATGGCAAACACCGATCTCAAGAGAACGCACCGATTTCAAAAGGCATTCTTCAAGGTTAGAACCAATACCCATAACCTCACCGGTCGCCTTCATCTGTGTGCCGAGGAGGTTGGAGGCATTGGTGAATTTATCAAACGGGAAACGGGGAAACTTGGCAACGATATAATCAAGCTGAGGCTCCATCGAACCCTTGCCGCCTGCCACTTCGATCTCATCAAGAGTCATACCGACAGCAATCTTAGCCGTTACTCTTGCAATCGGATAGCCCGATGCTTTGGAAGCAAGTGCCGAAGAACGCGAAACACGGGGGTTCACTTCGATCAGATAATACTCGCTGGTTTCAGGATTCAATGCAAACTGTACATTGCATCCGCCTTCGATCTTGAGTTCGCGAATGATCTTGATAGCAGAATCGTTCAGCATCTTAAGGTCATGATCGTTAAGTGTCAAAATCGGAGCCACAACAATCGAGTCACCTGTATGGATACCAACAGGGTCAATATTTTCCATACCGCAGATGGTGATCGCACGGTCGGAAGAGTCACGCATGACTTCAAATTCAATTTCCTTGTAGCCGCGAACGCTTTTTTCAATCAGAACCTGATGCACGGGAGAAAGCTTGAAACCGTTTCTGCCGATTTCAATGAGTTCTTCTTCGTTATAGGCAAAACCGCCGCCTGTACCGCCAAGAGTAAAGGCGGGACGGAGAACAACGGGATAACCGATTCTCGCAGCAGCCTCTTTGGCTTCTTCAAGATTGTATGTGATCTCGGAAGGAATGGTCGGCTCGCCGATCCGCTCGCAGAGCTCCTTGAACAGCTCGCGATCTTCGGCGGTTTCGA
>JAFQNZ010000253.1 GCA_017395715.1 Clostridia bacterium
AATCAATTCTCACACGCTCTTTGGGCACAAGGCGGAGAAGAGACGCAAAGCGCTCGGTGAGAGCCACCATCGATTCGGGCAGGTTGAGAGAAGAAAGCGTGGCAAATACCTCATCGGGTGTGCCGCTGAGTGCAAGCAGTGCTTTGAGAAGGCTTCCTGCTTCTGTGTCAATGCCCTCTTCTTTCAAAATCTCGTCAATGCCGTGGCGGTTCTTTTCGCCCACACAGGTGAGAAGCTTTTTCTGTGCCGACAAGGAAGCGCCGGTTAAGGCAATGGCTTCCAAAACGAGGTCAAGGTCAGAAACGGCAAGGATTGAATCGGCAGAAAGTTCTTCAAGACTCTTGACGGCAAGCGTCAATACTTCCGAAAGGCAGTAGGTATCCACATCACCGATGCATTCAAGACCTGTCTGCATGATCTCGCGGTAGCTGCCGCTTTTGCCCGAAACGCGGTAAACGTTTTCGCTGTAATACACCTTATGGCAAGCATCGGGGATGTCTTTGCTGTTTTTCACGATCGACAGTGTGACGTCGGGTTTTAATGCCATCAGTTTTCCGTCGGTATCGGTAAAGGTGATGATGTGGTCGGACAAAAGGAAGTTTTTGTTGCGGACATACAGATCGTATTCTTCAAATTTCGTCATCTTAAAAGGGGTATATCCGTAAGACGCATACAGCGCGCGAAGCGAGAGCATGGCTTTTTCTTCGGGGCGGAGTGTGATATTCTGTGTCATGTTGCAACCTTCCCTTCTGCTTTTTTGGTAAGCGCCGTGCGGTAGCCGCCCTTGCCGTACATGAGGCATTTATTCACGCGCGAAATGGTGGCGGTGCTGGCGCCTGTGGCTTTGGAAATATCTTGATAGTTCTTTTTTTCACTCAGCATTTTTGCCACCTGAAAACGCTGGGAAAGGTCTTGTATTTCTTTGATGGTGCAGAGGTCTTCAAAAAACGCTTCGCATTCTTCAGTCGTTTTGAGTGCGAGGATCGCGTCAAAAAGCTCTCTTGCTTCCTGATGGTTTTTCTCCATGTTTGACTCCTTTTTGTGAAGGATTATTTTGTTCAAAAAACCGCTTGGCAAGCGACTTTTTCTAAAATGAACAACTGCATTCGATTTTATCACACTAAAGTGTTAAAGTCAATACTTTTTTTCTATTTTTTTCGTTTTTTCCGAAGTTTTTTTCTTTTGTTTTTCTTGCATCTTCTCTTGCCGAAAAAGCATTTTTGTGGTATAATCAAAGGGGTAAAAAACGAACTCTACAAATATGAGAGTGTAAAAGACAAAAATCCCCCGGCGTCAGGTATTGCTCGTGACGCCGCGTGATAGAGTATAATAGCCTCGAAAGGAGGTGTATGTTATGTCACTTTACACAACGGGAGAGCTTGCCAAAGCTTGCGGCGTGTCTGTCAGAACGGTACAGTATTATGACACGCGCGGTCTTTTGATGCCCACCGAGCTTTCGGAAGGGGGCAGACGTCTGTATTCGGAAGAAGATCTTTCTAAAATGAAGGTGATCTGCTATCTCAAAGAGCTTGGGCTTTCACTCGGTCAGATCGCAACGATTTTGAAAGAAGAAGAATCGGACGCTGTGATTGATACCATTCTTGAAGAGCAGCTTTTTGTTTTGCAAGAAGAGCTTATCGACAAACAGAAAAAGATCGACCGCATCAAAGAGTTACGGCAAGCCCTCAAAAAGAAAGATACTACGCTTCGCGAAGCGGTGGGTGACATAGCACTTATTATGGAATACAAAAAGAAACGCAGAAAAGTGATTTTGACAATGATCTTGTCAGCGATCCCGGTCGGCATTTTGCAGTGGGGCTCGATCATTCTGTGGATCATGACAGGCATCTGGTGGCCGCTTTTTGTTTGGCTTGCCGTTGGCATCCCGTATGCTGTTGTGATTTCTCGGTATTATTTCAAAAATGTGGCGTATATCTGTCCCAAATGCCATCACGTGTTTCTGCCGAAATTCGGCGAGGCTTTCTGGGCAAATCACACGCCGAACACAAGAAAACTTACCTGCCCGAAGTGCAACCACCGCGGCTTTTGCGTGGAAACCCACCGCTCGGCTGTGGAAGAAACCGAAGAAAACAAATGACAAAAAGCCCCGTTTGGGGCTTTTGTTGTTGGTCTACGGGTTAAATCGAATCATATTGACACCTCATCCGTCAGGCTAACGCCTGCCACCTTCTCCCACTGGAGAAGGCTTTTTGGGCTGTTCTTTTATACAAACAGGTGATGATTTTATTTGATTACAAGAACAAGCGATAAAGCTAAGCCTTCCCCAGTGGGGGAAGGTGGATTTGCCAAAGGCAAAGACGGATGAGGTGTTTACGAAATCTTTTGCGTTATGTACTTTCCGCTTGCAAAATCTTTCTTTTTATGCTATACTGTTGGCATTGATAACTTCGGAGGCTTCTATGAAACATACCAAACGGCTGATTGCCATTCTTTCTCTTCTTTTGATACCGCTTCTTTTCCTCACATCCTGTGGAGAAACAGTGCCCGAAAGCAAAACGCTTCGCACTTTGACCGACGATATGATCGTAGCCATGAAAACAGGCGATGCGGAAGCTGCATTTTCACTTGTGGCGGCTTCTTGCACACAAGAGGAATTTGACACCTTTTACGAGCAGTTTGAACCGGTCTTTTTGGTGATCGAAGACTATGAATTGTATCTTCACGCCACCGCCGAAGAAGAAAAAGACGGAAGGCTGTACGAAAGCGCGCAGTACATTCTCTTATCGGATGCCAAACAGCTTGTGCTCTCTGCCAATATGGAAAAGGGCACAAACGCGCTCAGCGGCTTTTTGGTGGGCGAGCCCGAAGAAAACTTGAAGACTTACATCGAAACGTCCGGCACAGTTACCACACTTGACAAAACAACAGGTTGGCAATGGGTGGCGCTTGCCGCCTCGCTTTTGGAAATTGCCTTCATTCTTTGGATGGCAATTGACTGTGCACTTCGCAAAATCGAATCCAAGTTCCTGTGGATTTCGCTGATTCTTCTTGGTATTGTTACCCTTTCCTTCAGCTTTGGCGACGGCAGCTTCGGTTTTGATTTTGCCATCAGCTTTATCTTTGATTATACCGCGCTTATCGGTCACGTGAGAGATCTTGTGTCGCTTCATGTGATGCTCCCGATCGGTGCTGTGGTGTACTTCTTCCTGCGCAAACGCCTGAAAGCGCCTACTCTGCCCGAGGAAGAAACGAAAAAGGTTTACAAATCCTATATTCCGGACGATGAGAAATAAAAATAAAAGACGGAGAAGCTCTCCGTCTCAAACTGAAGACAAAGTCACCTTGA
>JAFQNZ010000254.1 GCA_017395715.1 Clostridia bacterium
GTACGGAGCCGCTCTCGCTTTATGAAGGAGGCGGAACATGAACATCCTTGAAGACCTGTGGTTCGGCAACATCTCGCCGTGGGAGCGGCCGTTCAAGAAAGACAGTGCATACGCTGAACTGCTGGCATTGGTAATCCGGCATCAGGAAGATCTCAACGGGCGACTGAACGACGAGGAAAAGGAAATCTTCGAAAAATTCTCCGAATGTTCAACCGAGATGCACGATCTGACCGAGCGCGAGGCATTCGTGAAAGGATTCACCATTGGTGCGAGGATCATCATCGACGTGATGACAGATACAACCGATAAAGAATAAATCATAATCCAAGGCACAGAAATAACCGCCCGTGTTGCCACACAAACGGCACACAGGCGGTTATCATTTTTATGCGGCGTGTGCCCGACGATCCCCACATCTCGCCGTGTGAGCGATCTTGTGCCCCTGTGGGCGCACGATTCACTCCTTGATCTTCTTCTCGTACTCCTCAATTTTCACTTTTCCCGCAAGCGCCTTATCTCGATACTCCACCGCCCAATCCGACCAGGTTCGAAATTCGGATTTGCTCATTTTCTTTTTGAGAACCCTTGCGTAGTGATTTTTATACGCACGGTTGTAGGCAAGCCATATGGGATCACTCTTGCATTTTTCCTCGTACTTCTTGTGCGCACCGATATTGCGGCAGGTCTTGCCGTCGGTGCCTTTCACCGGGCGCTCGCAGAAATCATAGTATCGTCCGGAGGTCAGGAGAAAATAATTGCCGCAGTGTTCACAGCGCTTGGGAATAAATCCGCTTTGCAGTCCGCGGAAAAAATCGAAATAAAGAAACGCAGAAAGGCTGTTGAACGTATAAACGTCGCACCATACAGATTTGCGTCCTTGCTTTATGGTTTTACATTCGAGCGACATAACACCGGACGGCTTGATGATCTTCTGCTCCGCTGTCTTCATATATTTTTCGTAAACCTTTGCAATCTCATCGTCGGTCAGAAACTTTCCCGCGGCATGAACATATTCATCCAGGAAATGCCCATAAGTGTCCTGCAGATGCGTGAGCGTATCGAGCAAATCAATATATGGTTCAATAAGCGCACGCAAATCATTGTTCAGCAGTTCCGCACCGTAATAATCCTCAAGCTCCACGTCTCCGTTGTGCCAATACGGCTGAAAATGGCGCATATCATCCTTTTCACTCATAACCGATTCCAGCACGTGGCTTTCATAAAACCCGTAGTCTCTTTCCTTGTATCGCTCATCCTCCATAAAAGAATATGGATCTGCGGGATTTTCAAATTCCTCGTAATCTTCTTCATCTTCTTCGAGAGGATCAAACATTTTCTTAACGGTATCCTCGGGAACACCGCGTCTGCGAAGCTCGGCTTTCTTCTCTTCCTGTTCTGCACGGCTTTCTTTGTCATCATATTGGTTATCAAACATCGAAGAATGCAGGCTCAGCGTATGAATCAAATCCTCGTAATCAAACGCATCGGGATCTGTCACATAGCGATACAGAGGCAGTTCAAGCAGAAGCTCCTTCACATCATTCAAACGCGCTTGCGCCATGTGCACGTTCTGATCGTAATTCTCCCAAGCGCTGAAATTTACATCAAATTTAAACAGCAGACATTGCAGCAACGATTTTAAATCATCCCGCAAAAGTGAAAGATCGCGGCCGGTGTAACCGAGCAGCTTACAAAGCACTTCGCAGGTTTGGTAGCTGTGCTTTTCATCTATGATACAGGTGTTTTTCGAATAATATACGGTAATCTTAAACGGATTCGGCGGCAGCTTCGCCATGCAGAAATCACTCCTCTGTCCAAAAATTGTCGAAATGTTTACATTTTTTTCATTATGAATTCGGAAATGCGATTCGGATCAAAAAAATTTTTGCCAAAAAAACTTTTCAAAATACTTGCTTCCGGCTTTGCAAAAATGCCAAAAAACATTGATATATAAGGGAAAACAGCCTTTGTAAACAGTTTGTAAATCAGTGCTCAGTAGATAACAAAATAGATAACCGTAGAGATAGTATATATTATCTATTGTGTTTTGTCAATATGCATGGTAAAATTTTATTGTCGACAAAACAAGTCTCCGACGTCTGCGCAGAGTATAGTCGGAGTAGAAAAACGGAGGTAACGATTGAACGGAGAATTGAATTACGATGAAGAACTGCGTCGTCAGCAGCTTGCGTTTCTCGGACTCGCAGGACTGGAAACGATAGATGCAGACACACTGGTGAGCACGCCGCTGAAAGCAACACCGTTCCTTGTGTCAGAGCTGATACCACAGGGGATTCACATCATCGGCGGTGCGGCAAAGATCGGTAAGTCATGGCTGATGCTTTGGTTCGGTTTACAGATTGCAAAAGGTCAGCCGATATGGAATTTTGAAACCAAGGAAGGGACGGTTTTATATCTTGCTCTTGAGGACAGCTTCGAGCGATTACAGCGTCGTCTTCTTGACATCACTGATGAGGGTTCGCCGTCGCTCAAGTTTGCGGTGGAGTGCAAGTCGCTTGCGAATGGATTCTGTGATGAGATCGACAGGTTCATGGAAACGAATCCGAACACAAAGCTTGTGATCGTTGATACCTTTCAAAAAATCCGAGAGGACATCGGCAACACAAATCTCTACGCGAACGATTACAAGGAACTTGGTATTTTGAAATCACTTGCATCCAAACACGGACTCGCCATCCTGCTGGTTCATCATCTCAGGAAGCAGGGGGCAAACGATCCTGTGAACACGCTCACGGGTTCGACGGGAATCTCGGGTGCGGTAGACAGCACGTTCATTTTGCAGCGGGACAAGCGCACAGAAAATGCGGCAACGCTGTTCTGCACCGGCAGAGATATCAAAACATTGGAAATCCCGTTGGTTTTCTCTGAAGCAAGTCACACATGGCTTTTGCGGGATGCTAATCCGGAGCTTGTAAAGCTGATTGATCCGACTGTGGAAATGGTGGATCGTTATTTCACGGAAAGCGGTACGGATGATTTCTGCGGAAGTGCTACCGAGCTTGCGGAAAAGCTGAAATCACATGGTATGATCGATATCACGCCTGCTGTGCTTTCAAAAAAGCTTCTCTGCGGACATGAACAGTTCTGTTCTCTCGGGTATACGTGCGAATTTTTCCGAACACATGAAGGAAAGAAAATTAAGATCAATCGCATAAAAGAAAATGCAAGCTGACAGAGGGATGCGTCGGTGCGTCGGCAGAGTCGGTGATGATGCTCGTTTACAAAATTTCCGACACACCGACACGGATGGGTAAGTATCGCCTTTGACAGTCATGCCCCCTATTTTGGGTAGCGAGGACAACAAAACCGCACCGAGAAGGTCACCATCCGACTCACGCCGGACGAACACACCGTTTTTGTACGCGCGTTAAGGCGTTGTGTGGGCAAGTGACAGGTGGGTGGTATGTAAACCCTACCCGATAAGGTTCGCCCCAAAACTACGGCAATGTCGCCAAGAAAACGCCCTCAAAACGCGCGGTGCACGATCCGATGTGTTGTGGGAAGCGGATGACACGAAACGGGCGAGATCTGATATGATCGTCAACCGAGGAGAACAACGGAAATAGCACAGGGTCGATAATGAAGCAGGTGAAAGGCGTGGGGTTGCTGATGCTCCCCACACCCCCAAACATCGGACGGCAATGCCGACCGTTTGGGGAAATTCTCCCCCTTTCCTCTCCTTCTCAAAAAGGGGTTGTTGCGTGGGAGATCAGCGTTTTACGGGGTTGCAAACCAATTTCTGCTTGTATATACAAGGCTTTTCAGAGGGGTTGCGACAAAATTATGATAATTTAGAACAACAATCGGGGTCAAACTCAAAATATCGATTTTGACCTCAAAATGAAAGGAGAAAATTATGCCATTACCAAAGGATAAAGAAAAATTTGCTCTGTGGGTAAGACCAACCACTATGCAAGGAGTAAGAGAAAACTATCGCGAGGATAACTGCAGAAGCCAGTCCGAATTTATTGAAAATGCTATTCTTTTTTACCTCGGATACCTCACAGCGGACAAGCCGAAATCCTTTTTGCCGTCGATGTTTTTATCAACCATGAAAGGAATCGTAGCCGAGAGTGACAACAGAACAAGCGGACTTTTATTCAAAATTGCGGTCGAGCTTGCCATTTTGCAAAACCTTATTGCCGCCACCAATGAGGTGGACGAGCTGACGATGACCAAGCTTCGAGGTGAATGTATCAAGGAAGTCAAGAAAATCCACGGCATTTTTACAATGGAAAAAGCGATGGATTGGCAGTCAGAGTAACAGAAAAATCAGATTTGAGGTGATAACTATAGCAGCAGTAATAAAAAGAAACAAGGCTTATTTGATTCGTGTATCCAACGGAATGAAGGACGGCAAACAAGTATTTGTCAACTATACCTTCCATCCTGCACCGGGCGTAACCGAGCGTGCGGCGAGAAAATCGGCAAAGGAATTTGCGGTTATGTTCGAGAATCTTGTACACAGCGGCGGCTATGTCAAGGGGATGGATGCGACGGATGCGCTCTGTAAAAGATGCGGAATGACCGTTCGGGAGTTCGTTGAGAACCACTATATAAATGGAATTTCGCTTCATCTTTCCCCCAACACTTGCCGAAATTATGAAAAAGTGATCCGGCAATTCATCCTGCCGTCGTTTGGAAATTTACCGATCGCTCAGCTGAATGAGGTGCATATGCAGAGCTTCGTTGACTTCCTTTGTACGCCGGAAGCGCGGCTTGACAAGAAAAAAGGGACTCCGCTTGCTGCCTCAACCATCAAACGATACGCCACGGTGTTGTCGTCGATCATGACAGAAGCGTGGAAAAATCATTTGATAGAGAAGAAACCGCTTGCCGAAAAATATATCCGTTATCCGAAAATTGCCATACCCGAGCTTGAGGTTTACAGTGAGGAAGAAGCAAATTTATTCAATGCAAAGCTGCTTTTGGAAGATGCACGCACCCGTGCATTACTGTGTGTTGCACTCTCAACAGGAGTCAGACGAGCTGAGCTTGTGGCGCTCAAATGGTCGGATGTGGACTTTCACGAAAGATTATTATCGATCAACCGAAGTGCATATAAGCCGAAAGGCGGGGAGCAGAAAACAAAACTTCCGAAATCGCTTACCAGTATTCGCCGTACTTTTCTCACCGAAAATGCTCTTGAATCACTCCGCCTTTGGAGAGAAGAACAAGAATCCATCCGAAAAAAATCGAAGGAATCGGCGTGGAATGAGGGATATATCTTCACGGACGAGCATGGAAGAATGATGAGCTTGTACGCGCCCACCGTAATTTGCTCCGATTTTCAGAAAAGACACGGACTGCGTCACTTGAAATTTCACGGACTCCGCCACACCTGCGGAACGCTGATGATGGCACAGGGCGCAGACATTCAGACAGTCAAAGCCGCCCTCGGTCATGCCGATTGGGAAACAACACAGCGGTATGTACACACGCTGAAATCGTCTTTGATCGAAGCCGGAGCGAAATTCGGCAAGGCAATCAATTACAGAAACTGCGAGGTGAACTAAATAATGCAGCTGCGAACACTGACGCAAGCGATGGAATATATCAAGGGAAACGACGAAAACACAGCACTCAATTTGAATTTTCTTTCCGCCCTTGCCGAGAACGGAACAATCACTTCGGCAAAGCACGGCAACAGAACACTCGTGGATGTTTTGCTTTTGCTCGGGGAGCTTCGCAAGATCATGGGCGTTCCCAAAATACTCGGAACGGCTTATA
Organism: Clostridia bacterium; assembly: GCA_017395715.1. Lineage (GTDB taxonomy): Bacteria > Bacillota > Clostridia > Oscillospirales > CAG-272 > RGIG1993. The sequence continues at coordinate 5,752 of JAFQNZ010000254.1, forward strand.
TTCCGAAAATCCGATCCATTCGTGATGCCGCAAAGGAGCTGAAAGAAAAGGATTCCGACACGGCGATAACCGAGGATTTTATCAGAAAATTGGTAGATGACGGCAGAGTGAAAGCATTGACCTGCGGCACAAAACAGCTTGTGGCGATGGAATCCTTTATCTGTCCAAAGAAATTGCTTGGAAGTATGCCTGCACAAAGCAGCGGGAAAAAACCGCCTGCGAAGGTGCGGACAGCCAGCGCTGCAGCAAGAGAAGAAGCGGATAAGCTTATCGAAAA
>JAFQNZ010000255.1 GCA_017395715.1 Clostridia bacterium
AGCGCACCGAAAAAGACAACCGAAACGATACCCTCTCCGCACTCTTCCAAGAAAACGCCGATCTGTACGGCTTTTCCACCTATATCTGGAATGTGGAAGCGCACCTGAAGCTTGCCGAAAACTTAAAAAAGCTTCTTCCGAAAACCAAAATCCTCTTTGGCGGACCCGAAGTCTCCTACCACAATGAGGCATGGCTGGATGCACACCCCTTTATCGATCACTTGATCCGCGGCGAGGGAGAGGATGCCATCGTGACCCTCTGTCAAAGCCAAAATCCCCCGAGAATCTTGGACGGCGGCGTATATCAAGGCTTTCTCTCCGCCCCTGTGCCGTATCATAGTGATGCCGATTATCACGGCAATATCCTCTATTACGAATCCTCGCGCGGCTGCCCCTATGCCTGCGCATACTGCCTCTCTTCCCTGCACACAAGCCCGCGTGTGCGCGCCAAAAGCGCAGAAGATACCCTTCGTGATCTGCAATACTTTGAATCCTTCGGTGCGCTTCGCATCATCAAATTCGTTGACCGCACCTTTAATTTCGACAAGAAGCGCGCCATGGCGATCTGGGAAGCACTCCTTTCCCCCGCATATACCAAAAATTATCATTTTGAGGTGTGTGCCTCCCTGCTCGATGACGAATCCCTTGCCCTGCTTTCCCGCTTCCCAAAGGGCAAAATTCAGCTTGAAATTGGCGTGCAGTCCACAAACCCCAATGTCCTCTCTGCCATCCACCGCCGCGATGATACCAAACAGGTACTCAAAAACCTTGAAACACTCATGTCCTTTGGCAATATGCACATCCACGCCGACCTCATTGCAGGACTGCCGGGAGAAGATTACGCCTCGTTTGCGCGCTCGTTTGACGACCTATACGGCAAGTGCGATATGCTCCAGCTTGGCTTTTTGAAGCTGCTGCACGGCTCGCCCTTGATGGCGGAAAAAGAAAAATACGGCTATGTCACCACAGCCGAGCCGCCCTATGAAGTGCTGGCAAACAATACCCTTTCTTTTGACGAGATCAACCGCCTGCACCATATCGAAGCGGTGCTGGAGCGTTTTTCGAACAGCGGCAGATTCTCGCGCGCGATGAAGGTCTTAACCAAAGATCGCTCCCCTTTTTCGCTCTTTGAAGCACTTGCCAAGGCAATCCCAAACCCCAATCTCATCTCACAAAGAGAAGCCTATACAGCACTGCTCTCGTTTGAAAAAGATGCCGATCGCATCATTCCCTTAAAGAGTGCCCTCACCCTTGATTTTCTCTTGAACGAGCAAGGCCACCTGCCGCCTTCGCTTGATTTTTATCCCATCACCCTCTCGCGTGAAGAAAAACACGCCTTTGCCGAAAACCACCCCGATGCCTTTCTCCCCGCCACCGAATGCTACGACATTCCAACCTTAGGCAGAGTCTTTGTCGATCGCAAGAATCACGTGCTGTATGAGGGATAGTTTTACAAACGGCGGAAGCAAGCCCCCGCCGCCAAAATCAACCGTCCAAACAAAACTTGATGATGTAACAACATTTTTTTAGTTGCGGAGATATCATCCTCCCGCTTGTTTCCATAACAAAAAGCGCTTGCGGCATAATTGCCACAAGCGCTTTTTATTTGAACAACCCTTATTTTATGCTTATTCAAGCGAAATGATATATTCGTAAACTGCCTGACCGCCGTTGATCACAACAATGTCAACATCATCCGAAAGATTGTCGCTCAGAATGCCGTGAATCACTTCCGCATCGGCTTCTGTCACATCCTTGCCAAAGAAGATGGTGGCAAAGGAGATGTGCTCCATACCCTTCACAAGCGTTTCGATGCACTCTTCGCGCGTGTCGGCAACTGCCTTTACCTTTTCGTTTACAAGACCCATTGCCTGACCGTTACGAATATCGTAACCGTCAACATTCGCGTCACGAACAGCGTGCGTGGTGGAGATGCAGGTCACGTGACCCATCGCATCTTCCATGGTGGCGCGGTTGGTTTCGGCATCTGCCGATTCGTCAAAGGAAAGGAGTGCGGAAACACCCTGCGCTATGTTGCGGGACTGCATGACGATGATCTGCTTGTCCTGCACGAGAGATGCTGCCTGGTTGGCAACCAAGATAATATTCTTGTTGTTCGGGAAAACATAAACCGTTTCGGCAGGCGTCTTGTTGATGGCGGTGAGAATATCCTGCGTGCTGGGGTTCATGGTCTGACCACCAAAGATCACCTGGTCAACGCCAAGATCCTTGAAGGTGTTGGTGATACCTTCGCCCATGCAAACAGCCACAAAGCCGTAGGGCTTGACGGGAGCGGCAATCTCTTCTGCGGCGCGGATTTCTTTTTCTTCCACAACCTTGTTGGAGTGTTGGATCTTCATGTTTTCGATCTTAACAGTCGCAAGATCGCCGTGTTTGATCGCTTTTTCAAGCACCTTACCGGGGTGGTTGGTGTGGATATGCACCTTGATGATGCTTTCGTCATCCACAAACACAATGCTGTCGCCAAGGTCGCTGATGTAGCGATAGAATTCGGACACCTTGCCTTCGCCAAGGTAAGCTTCCGACTTATTCACGATAAATTCAGTGCAGTAAGCAAACAAAACGTCTTCGGTAGCAAACTGCGAGAAGTCCGCTTCGGTAACAGTAGCAGACGAAGTGGGGTCAGCCGCCACAATATCCTCACCCTTGAGAGAGGCAAGCATACCGGCAAGAATGATCACGAAGCCGTAACCACCGGCGTCAACCACGTGTGCCTGACGGAGCACGGGGAGAATTTCGGGCGTTCTGGCAAGCTCAGCTTCAGCAACTGCCAAAATCTTGGTAAAGAAGCCGACCACATCGTCACCGTATTCGGCGGCGTGTGCAAGCGCTTCTTCGGAGGTGGTACGCATAACTGTAAGGATCGTACCCTCGGTGGGGTTCATCACTGCCTTGTACGCTTCCTTGGTACCAAGGTCAAGAGCTGCTGCAAAATCGTTGGCATCTGCCTCAGTCTTGTCAACAAAGCCCTTTGCCATACCGCGGAAGAAGAGCGAAAGGATCGCGCCCGAGTTACCTCTTGCGCTTCTCAGGGTCAGATCGGCAACCTTTTTCGAATACTCGGCAAGCGTCAGTTCGGTTTCACCGATCGTGCTGACCGTGCTGACAGTCAGTGTCATATTGATGCCGGTATCACCGTCCGGAACCGGGAAAACGTTCATGTTGTTAACGGCAACCTTGTTGTTGTCAAGGTTGTTTGCCGCAGAAACAGCCATCTTATAAAAAGCAAGACCGTTGATCTTCATATCATTTATACTATTTCTTCTTTAACAGAAGAACATCCTTTCCATAATCTTATCTTGCGCTTGCGTAAAAGAAAAGTGCCAGTGTGCCGGGACCGGAATGTGCGCCAACCACAGGACCGATATCGCCGATGACGATCTTTTGGGGCGAGAACTCTTTTTCGATCATATCGGCAAGGGCTTTCGCATCGTCCATACAGTCTGCGTGGCTGATGAACACGGTGTGCTCATGCGGGTTAACAGCAAGCGCCTTCATATCCTCAAACAAGCCCTGTACAGCGGCTTTTCTGCCGCGCGCTTTGCGAAGGCTGATCAGCTTGCCCTCGTCGCTGACGTGAAGGATCGGCTTGATGGAAAGCAGTGTTCCCACAAGCGCTGTGGTGGAGGAAACTCTACCGCCTCTCTTGAGATAGACAAGATCATCAACCGTAAAGCGGTGGCACATCTTGGGAGCGAAATCCGTTAAGAAAGCGAGAATCGAATCGATCTCCGCGCCGTCTTGCTTCATCATAGCGGCATAGTACACCACAAGACCCTGACCGAGCGATGCACCTTTGGTATCAAAGCATTCGATACGAACGTCGGGATATTTTTCAAGCACCATATCTTTTGCGATCAAAGAAGCGGCGTAGGTGCCGGAAAGTGCAGACGAAAAGCCGAGATACAGAATATCATTGCCCTCGGAAGCTGCCTTTTCAAAGATCGCGGCGAACTGTTCGGCATTGGCGGCAAAGGTCTTGGTTGCTTTCGCAGCGCGCATACCGTCATAGAAAGCTTTAAGACCATCAAGGCTTTTCGTATCAACAGGCTCACCTTCAAGCTCGGCGCCGAGATAAACAACAGTTATGCCGTATTCCTCAGCCATGGCAGTGGAAAGGTCACTGCCCGAATCGGTAATCAAAACAAAAGGCTTCATACTCTTATTCACCCTGCTCTTCTGCGGCATCAGCGGTAGCCACTTCTCCGCTAAAGACGGCATTCAGCGCCATCATAACCTTAAAGAACGCGTTGAGTTCTTCCACCGTGATTTCATCTTTAATATCGCGGATAGAAGAACAGATCAGAAGGGTCACTCGGCGCAGGCAAGCTCTGCCGCGGGGGGTGAGCACCATTTTTCTGCGGTAATTTTTGGTTTCGGGTTCAAGATATACCACGTGGCCGGCTTCGATCAACTCAACCACCACACGGGAGATCAGCGCTTTATCCACTTCGCAAGCGGTAGCAATTTCGGTAACGGTCATACCGTCGGCACGGCGGCTGAGCTGGAACAAGGTCAGCGCGTGGATGCCGCGCATACCAAGCGAGGACAGCTTGCTGTTTTCATATTTCTGCAGGTTTTTGGAAAGGTTTTCAATGTGAATACGGAATTGTGCGTAACGATCAATTAACATGGTATTCATCCTTTCTGTACGAAATTTAATTGTTGAGTCATCAACATCACAACCACAGTATAGCACACAATTGTTGACTTGTCAACAGGTTTTTAAAAATTTTTAAAAATTCTATGCCTAACAAAGCTTTTATAACAATTTATAAACATTTTGTAAGCAAAACAGAAAAAACAGTGAGGTATCCTTCATTCGTAATCAAAAATCAGAAAGAGAGAGGTACTACCATGACAGCAAACGATCAAACCTTCATTGCACAAAAGATACGCGCCCAATACACCACCAAAGAATCCACCGAGCTTGATGCACTCCGCAAGCTTGACACCAAAGTCAAGCGCCCCGCCACTGTGCTGGCTTACGGCTTCGGCTGTATCGGCGCTTTGATTATGGGAAGCGGTATGAGCCTTGTCATGACCGATGTCGGCAGTCAAATCGGCGTCAGCGAAAATTCTTTGCCCATAGGCGTCATTCTCGGCACGATCGGCATGATTGCCATGCTCTTAACCTACCCCATCTACAAAAAAATCCTTACCAAACGCAAGAAAAAGTACAGACAAGACATCCTTGCCCTCAGTGAACAGATCATAAAAGAAACAATATAAAAAAGGAGAAAACAAATGAGCGTAAAAAAATTCTTCCAAAACGCATTTTCTGATATGAAGGAAAGCACCAAAGCACAGCACGAGGTAGACAAAGCCAATTTTGCCGCCGCCAAAGCAGAATCCAAAGCCACATGGGAAGAGGCAAAACAGTCGCCATCGGCGCGCCAACAAATGATGCAAGAGGAGCGCGAAGAGCAGATTGCCAAAGCCAAAGAGAGAGAAGCCGCCGCCAACAAACGGATTGAAAACGCAAAAAAACGATAACACCAAAAAAGACGAAGTCATTCGTCTTTTTTTATTTTCGTTTGAAAAAACAACAAAATCTTAACATTTGTATGATAGAATAACACAAGAACAACTTCACGAAAGGATACGCTATGTTTAAGATTTTAGTTGTGGAAGATGATAAAGCACTCAACCGATCGCTCTGCTCCTTTCTTCATCACAGCGGATACGAAACCACAGGCTGTCTTTCAGCAGAGGAAGCTTATGACGCTCTTTACGAAACCATGTTCGATCTTATCATTTCGGACATCATGATGCCCAAGACAGACGGCTTTGAATTTGCACGCACTGTACGTTCGCTCAACAGCGACATTCCGATCATGTTTATGACGGCACGCGATGACTTTGCCTCCAAGCAACGCGGATTTCGTGCCGGAATCGATGACTATATGGTCAAGCCGGTGGATTTTGATGAGCTTTTGCTCCGCATCGGCGCTCTGCTCCGCCGTGCCAAAATCGCCTCGGCAAAGCACTTGACAATTGGTAACTTTACCATGGACGCCGACGCAAGAAGCGCTTGCCTTGACGGGGAGGAGATTCCTTTAACCGTGAGAGAATTCAGCATTCTTTACAAACTGCTCTCCTACCCCCAAAAAACCTTCACGCGCACACAGCTCATGGATGAATTTTGGGATGTTGATACCACCTCAAGCCCCCGTACGGTTGATGTGTATATGACAAAGCTTCGCACCAAACTTTCCGATTGCCAAGACTTTGAGATCGTCACGGTTCACGGACTCGGCTATAAGGCGGTGATTCGATGAAGCGCGATTTCAAATACAGAAAAGTCTTGCGCGCCATCAATCATTATCTTCTCTTTTTCCTCTTCGTCGCGTTTATCATTTCCTGCTGCATGATGCTCTTTGTTACCGTTCTTTCCCGAACGCTTGATATCACACTCACCAAAGAAAACTTAAATGCGGCAGCCAAGCTGACCTTTGTCAACGTCATCTTTCTCAGCGCGATTATTACCGCTGTTGACGGCATACGGCGTAAGATCACGGTTGACCGACCGGTCAGACGAATCACCGAAGCAACCGAAAAAATGATGCAAGGAGATTTCAAGATCGAGATCCCGATCAAACGCCGATACGAAAGCGGTGATAAATTCACAGAAATTGCTGAATGTATCAATCAAATGGCAAAAGAACTCTCGGGCATTGAAACCCTTCGCACCGATTTCATTGCCAATGTTTCGCATGAGATCAAAACACCCCTTTCGGTGATTCACAATTACAGCAAAATGCTGCAACGACAAGAAATCTCCGAGGAAGAACGGCAGGAATACGCTCGCGCCATTTCCGAAGCGTCCCGCAAGCTTTCTATTCTGATCACCAACATCTTAAAGCTCAACAAGCTCGAAAACCAACAGATCTATCCGAAAGCAGAACGCTATAACCTGAGCGAACAGCTTTGTGAATGCCTTCTTGCTTTTGAAAGAATATGGGAAGAAAAAAAGATAGAGATCAAAACCGATATTGACGAGGATGTTTTCATTACTGCTGACGAAGAAATGATGACTCTTGTTTTTAACAATCTCCTTTCGAATGCCATGAAGTTCACACAACCGGGAGGCAAGGTCGGTCTTTCTTTGAAAACCGATTCCAAATACGCCATTGTATCAATTGCCGACAGCGGATGCGGTATTTCCCAAGAAGTTGGAGCGCATATCTTTGAAAAGTTTTATCAAGGCGATACCTCCCATGCCACGGAGGGCAATGGGCTGGGACTCACCCTTGTTAAGCGTGTCATCGATATCACCGAAAGCGAGATTGAAGTGACAAGCAGGGTCGGACACGGCAGCGTATTCACGGTTAGAATCAGGAGAGCGCAAGATGAAAAGCACTAAACAAATCCTTCGCACACTCGTTTTTCCGCCAATCGCACTCTTTTTGCTATTGGTTCCTCTTTCTTGCGCTCTTTTGGTTTATGCTTTTGTTTTTGCTGACGGCAAAGGCATTTTGAGCTATTTTGCCTATTCTCTTTCCACCTATACACTCACCGTGCTTTGCACCAAAACACCCTGCCTGATTCGCTTTTTTCAAAAAATCCAAAAAGAAAATCACTATATCAAGCGGTATTTACAGGATGAGGTACTTCGCATCAAAACCTCCCTTTACTCCGGTCTGTTCGTCAGCAGCGTTTATGCTATCTTTCAACTTGGTTTGGGATGTTACCATCGCTCGCTTTGGTATTCCGCTCTGGCAGCTTACTATATTCTTTTGGCTCTCGTGCGCTTCTTTCTTTTGCGCGATGTCAAGTCGCTTTCCGAGAAAAAGGATCTTGTTGCCGAATACAAACGCTATCGTTTTTGCGGCATACTCCTGTTAGCAATGCATCTCGTTCTTGCTGTGATCGTGGCTTATATCACCCGGCAAAACCGCGGCTTATCCCACCATCCCGTCACCACGATTGCTATCGCCACCTACACCTTCGGCGCTTTGACAATGGCAATTATCACGCTGGTCAAATACAGAAAGTATCAACATCCCCTGCTTTCTGCGGCAACAATTACACGCCTTGCCGCGGCATCGGTGTCACTTCTCACGCTGGAAACCGCAATGTTTTCCGCCTTTGGAGCTGAAAACAGCGAGCGTTTGCGACAAATCATGACAGCGGCAACCGGCACCTGCATCTGTCTTTTCTTTCTTTTGATTGCACTGTATATGATTCTGCACGCCACCAAACAACTCAAATATAACCAAATTCAATCACGGTAAGGTATTTATGGAAAAACAAAATCCCAATCAACCCAACAGTTCTTTTCACTTTTGTTACAACGCCAAAGACGTCAAAGAAGCCGAGAGCATACGAAAAAAATATCTCCTCAAAGAAAAACAAAAAGAATCCCCCATGGAAACACTCCGCCGTCTTGATCGCGGTGTCACGCAAAAAGCCGAGATCACTTCTTTGGTTTCAGGCGTTCTCGGTGCTCTTGTTTTTGGAAGCGGTCTGAGCCTGATTCTTCTCACCAAGTCGATCTTTTTGTTTTTTCTTGGAATTCTGATCGGTATCATTGGGCTTGTCGGTATCATCGCCGCCTACCCACTGTATCTCTACACCGTAAAAAAAGAAAGGGAGCGCATTGCTCCTGAGATTCTGCGCCTGACAGATGAAATGCTGTCATCCTAAAAAAAGACCGATGCCGCTTTTAGCAGACATCGGTCTTTTCTATATCAGTTTTCTTTTTTGGTGGAAAGCATCTGGCGCTGTGCCATTACGAGTTCGTAGTAAATACCCTTCTTTGCCATAAGTTCCTCGTGTGTGCCTTCCTCGGCAATCGTGCCTTCGGCAAGCACGATCAAGCGGGTGGCATTACGCAGTGTGGAAAGACGGTGGGCAATGGCAAGCGTGGTGCGGTTTTTAATGAGAATGGCAAGCGCATCTTGAATCTGCTTTTCAGTCTCGGTGTCAAGCGCACTTGTCGCTTCGTCAAGAATCAGAATGCGCGGGTCATGCAAAAGCGCACGCGCAATCGTCACGCGCTGTCTTTCACCGCCCGAAAGGGTGTAGCCCCTCTCACCGACCTTGGTGTTGTAGCCGTCGGGCAGTTTGACAATAAATTGATGAGCGCCGGCAAGCTTGGCGGCAGCAATGATCTCTTCCTTGGTTGCCGTGGGCTTAGCATACGCAATGTTATCGTAGATCGAACCCGAGAACAGGAAGGTCTCCTGTAAAACCGCGCCAATCTGCGATCGCAGACTTTCCTGTGAATAATCTTTGATGTTGATGCCGTCGATCAAAACCTCACCCTCGTCCACGTCATACATACGCATCACAAGGTTAATGAGCGTGGACTTGCCAACACCCGATTTACCCACAATACCGATCATTTCACCCGGCTTGACGGTCAGGTTGATGTTTTTAAGTACCGCATTGCGCTCGTCATAGTCAAACGCCACGTTACGAAGCTCAATTGTACCTTCGATCGGACGGGAGATGGCGTTATCAACGTCCGCCACGTCCACCTTTTCATCGAGCAGCTCAAACACCTTCGAAGCGGAATTGATCATATTGGTAAAACTGCGAAGCAGACGGGCAAAGAACTGAAGCGGGCCGTAGATCAAACTCACATAGGAGGTAAACATGGAGATCTCACCCAGCGTCATGCCGTATTGCAAGCACATATAGCCGGTGTAGAAGATCAAAAGAATTTCGCCAAGACCCATCATAAACGTGATCAGCGGCGAGAAAACGGCAAAGAACTTCTCGTTTCGGATCTGTACTTCGCACTCATCATGTGCAAGCTTGTCAAAACGCTCGTTCTCTCTCTCTTCGGTACCGAAGGCTTTCACCACGCGAATACCCGAGAAAATATCGTGAAGAAAAGTCTCCACACGCGAAGAGCGTTCCCATTGGCTGCGATACACACGGCGCACACGCTTGTGGAAGTACATATTCAAAAAGAAAACAACCGGCATCGGTCCGAGAATCATCAAGGCAAGCTTCCAATCGTAAATGAAAAGAACCGTGCCAACGCCGATGAACATCAAAATCTGCTCCACAAGGCTTGCAAACTGGTTGGTCAAAAACTGTTGGATCACAGACGTATCGTTGTTAATGCGGTGCATCAAATTACCCGCGGTATGTCTTGACACGTTCGAAACCGAAAGCTTTTCCACCTTTTGGAAGACTGTGTCGCGCAGACGGATGATGACGCCGTTGGACGCCGTAATGAGAATGCGGCTGCGGATGATCGAAACCGCGCGAGAAAGAAGATTCACGGCAAGGATCGAAAGGATCACCACAATAAAGCCTGTTAGCGCATCATTCCTCGGCTCAATGTAATCGTCAACCAGAATACGGTTGTAGCGAGGCGCCAGCAAGTTGATGGCAGTTACCGCGAAGAAAAGGAACATCGAGAAAAGGATCAGCCAACGGCTTCCCTTCATCACATCCCACAGTTGCTTGAAAACACGTTTCTTTGAACGGCAATGCGCACAAACAGGACCTTGCGCGCCAAACAAAGGCCTTCCGCACTTGATGCAAGTCGCAGAGCGCTCGTCACTCTTGCGCTCGATCTCTTCCTTGCCGTCAAGAAGATCGGCAAAGCGCTTGGCAAGCAGATAGTAATTTGTTTTCGACTTCATGCGCGAAGTGAAGAGGATCGACTTTGCTGCCATGATCGAAACCGAGCCTTCGGTGATCTCGCAAACGAGTCTTTCGCCCTCAGAGAGAGAAACATCGCGAAGCTTCACACCGTTTTGCCAAAGCGAAACACGGTCAGGCCAGATCAGCGCAATCCCTTCACACAAAGCAAGACCTTCGGCGGGTACTTGCTGTTTTTCTTTTTTGTTTTTCTTTTTGTTTTGACTCACATACCATTCGGGCGGCGTCACGCGCTCACGCGAAAGGTCAAAGGAAGCAAGCAGATCGGGGGCTTCTTCCCCGTCAAACCAACCGTCCTTTTTCAGTTTGTCAAACAAACTTTGTTCTTTTTCGGTCATAACCCTGCCCCCGATTACAGATAGATCTCAATCTTGCGGTAAGACGCTTTGTCAAGCTTGCTCGCATCGATGATCTCGTAGCGCGAGCCGTCAACGTCGGTGATGATCACTCTGCCGCTTTCAAAGGAATGCACCGAGCGGAAGGTATCGCGCACCGAAAAGGTGATCTTGCCGATGTCAGTCTCCACGTCCCAGTTGGAAAAGCCGTATTTTTCCTTCATGCTGAGGATTTTTGTAATCTTGGGTGTGAAATACACACGGGTCAGCTCATCTCTGAGAAGTGTTTCCGCTTCACTGAAAAGCGCCACATCGCGGATCACGCCGATCTCCTCGTTACCGGGTGTCAGCACCGAAATATCGCGCCACAATTCTTCAAACGGGAACAGGCGGCGCAGTTTGATGATGCCGTGGTCTTTTTCTTCTCCGTCGATGTTGGTCTTGAGCGCCAGAAAATCGCCTGTTTTATAAAAGGTAGCGTTTTCAGGTGTCAGATATACGATCTTGATGATATTTTCAAACATATTGTTCATAACAGTCTCCCCCTTATTCGGTTACGCCTACGTTTTTCAGAGCATCCAGCTGCAACTTGTACAGCTTGTAATATTCGCCCTTCTTGGCAATCAGCTCGGCGTGCGTGCCCACCTCAGTCACCTTACCGCCGTTCACCACAATCAGCGAGTCGGCATTTTTCAAGGTGGAAAGGCGGTGCGCGATCATAATCGTGGTTCTGCCCTTCGAGAGCGAATCGAGCGTATTCTGAATACGGCGCTCGGTTTGGGTATCCATCGCGGCTGTCGCTTCGTCAAGAATCAAGATCTTGGGCTTGCGGAGCAGAGCGCGCGCGATCGAAACGCGCTGTTTTTCACCGCCCGAAAGGTCCTTGTGACCAAAGCCCACCATGGTATCGTAGGCATCGGGAAGCTTCACGATAAAGTCATGCGCGCCTGCCGCTTTGGCAGCTTCGATGACTTCCTCGCGCGTGGCTTCGTTATTGGCATAACGGATATTATCGTAGATCGTACCCACAAAAAGGTAAGTCTCCTGCGATACAATGGCAATACTTTTGCGCAGATCTTCAAAAGCAATGTCCTTGACATTCACGCCATCCACCGTGATCGAACCCTCGTCCACGTCGTAAAGACGGATCAAGAGGTTTGCCAGCGTGGATTTTCCCGAGCCTGTGTGACCCACAATGCCAAGCGTTTTGCCCGCTTCAACCTTGAAGGAAACTTTATCGATGATCTTGCGGCTCTTGGTATAAGAAAATTCCACATTGTCAAACACAATATCGCCCTGCACGTCATCAAAATGCACGGGGTTGTCGCTTTCTTTCACATCGGTGTCGGCATCCATGATCTCAAACAGACGGTTCATGGAATTAAGCGCATCCGAGCCCCACTCCACCTGGTCAACAAAGGAGTAAAGCGGATCGTACACCATGCCCACGTAGGAGAGGAAAAGGGTAAGCAGACCGTACGTCATGGTCGGTACGCCAAAGCCCTTGATGACCATCCAACCGCCAAAGCCCCACACCATAATGATACCGAGGTAAACAACAGTATGGACAAGCGGATAAGCGGTGGTACCGAACTTGGAGCGCTTCATTTCCGCATTGGCGAGCCCTCGGGAAGCGCGCGAAAAACGCTCCGCCTCGCTCTTTTCACGCGAGAAGGTCTTCACCACGCGAATACCGGTGAGAAGGTCAGAGAGCAGCGAGTTCATCGAACTCGATTTGAGATAGCGTCTGTGATTCAGCTTGCGGCTCTTGCGGAAGAGCTTGCCAATGAGGAATAAAACAAGCGGTGTAAGGCCGAGTGCAAGCAGCGTGAGAAGCGGATTGAACACAAGCATCATCACTGTCACGACCACAAGCTGTAAAATGTTGATCGTGAAATACGGCAAACCGTCGGTAAAGAACCAATAGATGCGGTTAGCGTCGTGATAGATCTGGTTCATCAGACTTCCCGTGGTGCGGGAGGAAAAATAGCTCATGGAAAGACGCTCGATCGCACCGAAGATCACCTTTTTGATGTCATACACGATCTTGGCGGCGATGATCGAGGTCACAAAGCTGTGGATCATCGTAACAAACACGCGAAGCACGCGCATGAATACGATGACCAAAAAGATCATGACAAGCCCACGCATACTGTGGTGAGCACCGGTAGGATCAAGCACCTCGTCGTAAAGGAACTTGGAGCCATACAAAGGCGCAATCACCGAAATGGCGGAGAGGAGAAGCATCGACGCCACAATGGCGATCATATAGAAGCGATAGCGCAGGAAAAATCCCGCCATACGCTTGATGATCTTGCCCTTTTCCATGCAGTTCGGGCAGAATTTTCGCTCCTTGTCGGGATAGCGTCTGCCGCACTTGGGGCAAAAACGCGAATCGAAATCCGAATCAATTTCTTTTTCTTTTTCGTTTTTCAGTTTTTCAAAGCTTGCCGAAAGGCGGTAAAGATCGTCCTTGGCAAAAAAGGTACTGTAGGTCAAAAGGACACGCTCGCCCTCAACCACCGCATAAAAACGGCAGGTCGAAAGAAGCTCGTCCACCGCAAGGCTTTCAATCTCCTTCACGGCCAAGCGGCAAACAGTCGCGTCCGCGGTTTCGCCCTCAATCACAAAGAGCGTGTCTTTGGTCAGCAAAATATGGCCTTTGACAAACTTGCCTTCGTGATTCATATCGATAACAACGCGGCCGTAAAGACCCTCGCCGCCATCGCCAATTCCTTCTTCTTCAAGCAAGCGGCGTTCCGCTTCGCTGTATTTGCTATGTATGGCAATCATCCCCTTATTTTTCCATATCAACTCATTGTACATTGTAGCACACCCCTCCCCCAAAAGTCAACAAAATATAGTCTAAAAAAGCCTTGTTTTATCGTAAAAAAGGATTGGTTTTTTTCAACCCCAAAGCCCTCTCATACACCGTCAGCCATCACTGTGACCGAACACCTCATCCGTCTTTGCCTACGGCAAATCCACCTTCTCCC
>JAFQNZ010000032.1 GCA_017395715.1 Clostridia bacterium
ATGCGGCGTCGGCTCGCGTTGCATCCCCCACGATCAGGAACAGATTGCCGATACCTGCGTTTGCTGCGGCAAGCCCGCCAAGCACATGGTCCTCTGGGCAATTGCTTATTAAGATATAAAAAAGGAATCTTGCTTCACAGTAAGATTCCTTTTCTATTGCTAATGAAATGATATGATTAAGAAAACACCTCATCCGTCGCCTTCGGCGCCACCTTCTCCCACTGGAGAAGGCATTTGCATTCGTGATTCTCTCTATACTCAAACGGACTTGATTACAAATCAAGGTGTTGCATATTTTCACTTGATTTACAGAAAAGAATCTCTAAAAGAGCCTTCTCCAGTGGGAGAAGGTGGATTTTGCGCAGCAAAAGACGGATGAGGTGTCCATGTCCTCATTTAGAACAAAAAATCACGCATTATACGTGCCTTCAAGGTCGGAAAGCACCGAGGAAATATTCTCCTTGCGGCGCGAGGTTTTGACCTTTTCCATCAGAAGCGCTTTGAACCCTGCTTCGTCAAAGGGCAGATCGATCTCCTCTTTGCACCATGCCGAAAGGTGCATCGCGTTCGAAAGGGTGAGCCCGAACAAGCCCTCTCTGCCGTCGGCAACCATGTCCTCCCCACGAAGAATCGCGCCTGCAAAGGCTTTGAGAACCCCGATGTGCTGCTCATTCATGCCGTCGGTTTCCACCTTGATGGTTTCAAAAGCAGGCGAACCAAACGGAATTTTGTTCACCTTGGTAAATTCAGACTCAGGCGTGGCAAGCTTTTTTAAGATCAACGAACCGCCGTCGCAGATGAGCGTACCGCCGTCGCACACCACCTCAAAGCGGTTGGTGCCGGGGGTATCGCCCGTGGTGGTGATAAACGTACCTGTCGCGCCGTTTTCGTATTCCACGTATGTGGTCACGTCGTCTTCCACTTCAATGTCATGCCATTTGCCAAAGTGCATTTTGGTGTAAACCTTTTTCGGCATACCGCAGATCCATTGCCAAAGGTCAAGATTGTGGGGGCATTGGTTGAGTAGCACGCCGCCGCCCTCGCCCGACCAGGTGGCGCGCCATGCGCCCGAATCATAGTAGGCTTGCGGACGGTACCAGTTGGTGATGATCCAACTCGTTCTCTTAATCTCGCCAAGCTCGCCCGAGGCAACGATTTCTTTCATCTTGCGGTATACACAGTTGGTGCGCTGATTGAACATCATACCGAATTTGAGATCCGGATGCTTGTCGGCTTCTTTGATCATATCCTTCACCTGCAAGGTGTAAACGCCCGCAGGCTTTTCGCACATCACATGAAGACCCGCACGAAATGCCTCAATTGCATAGCGCGGATGGTCATAATGCGGCACAGCAATGAGCACAGCATCCAAAAGACCGCTTGTCAGCATCTCGGAAGCATCCGAAAAGGTTGCCATGTCGCAAAGTACGGGATTGCTTTCCCTTTTTTTGAGAAGCGTTTCTTTTGCCCATGTGAGTCTATCGGGATTGATATCCGCAACGGCAACCACTTCGATTTCAGGAACTCTGCCGTCAAGAATATTCTGATAGTGTGACGAACCCATGTTGCCAACGCCGATGATACCGATTTTCACCTTTTTCATTCCATTCTCCCACCTTAGTATATGATTATAGTTTCACTATAACACATTGTCATCTCTCTGTCAACGCCTACCCCAAAAACATTTCTTTTCTTGCTGTTTTTTTGCTTAAAAAAAACAAGTTTTTCCCAAAAAGAACTTGACAAATTCGGCATATCGGGCTATAATCGGTGTATCGTTTAATTTTCAAAAACGATATAAAACAACAATTCCCTTCGGGAAAGAAAGGAGCTTCTTCTCTTCAGAAGAACACGGTAAATTGACTATGGATAACCAACTGAAGCAAATCGCCCAGCGACTCAAGGAGTTAAGACTGATTTCGGGCAAAACCACAAGAGAGGTGGCTTCGATTATTAACGTGCCCGAAGACACCTATATCCGTTGTGAAAGCGGCGAAGCCGACTTTTCCTTCACCTTCCTTCACAACTGCGCCAATCTGTTTGGCGTGGATATCACCGCCCTCATCACGGGTGAAGAATCACGTCTTTCCTCCTTCTCGATCGTTCGTGCAGGCGAAGGTCTTCCGCTTGAACGCCGTCAAGGCTTCAAGTACAACCACCTTGCCTCCTACTTCAAGGGCAGAATGAGCGAGCCTTTCCTCGTTCGCGCCAAATACAGCGAGGAAGAAAACAGCCGTCCGATCCCCGTTGCCTCGCACGACGGCGAAGAATTTGACTATATCCTTTCGGGTTCATTAAAGGTTTCGATCGACGGCAAGGAAGAGATCCTGTACGCCGGCGACGCCATCTATTACAACAGCTCGAATCCTCACGGCATGGTCGCAACAGGCGGCGAGGACTGCGAATTTATCGCTATCGTCACCGACTCGCACGGCAATGCCATGAACTATACCGCAGCCGAAGCCGTCAGCGAAAACAAAGAAAAAGCAGCCCCCAAAAAGGCTTCTCTTGTTGCCGACAAGTTCATCCACACGGTGGAAGATACCGAAGGCAGACTTCTCGCCATCGACTTCAAGAATCTCGACAACTTCAACTTCGCATACGACATTGTGGATGAGATCGCCAAGAAATCCCCCGATAAAACCGCACTTGTCCATCTTGACGTGAACAAAAACGAGCACCGCTTTACTTTCTCGGATATCTCCCGTCTTTCCAATAAAGCGGCAAATTACCTTACCTCGATCGGCATTGAAAAAGGCGACCGCGTGATGCTTGTCTTAAAGCGCCACTGGCAGATCTGGCCTGTGCTCATGGCACTGCATAAGATCGGCGCCGTTGCCATCCCCGCCACCAATCAGCTTCTCAAAAAAGACTTTGTTTACCGCTTCAACAAGGCAGGCGTCAAAGCCATCCTTGCCACAGCCGACGGCGATGTGACAAAGGAAGCTGACCTTGCAATGGCAGAGTCTCCCACGGTCAGCATCAAAGTCGTTGTCAACGGCGAATGCGATGGCTGGCTGTCCTTTGCCGACTTTGAAACCTGTTCCGATCACTTCCCCCGCCCCGAACACACAGCAGGCGGCAGAGACGCCTCGATCCTCTTCTTCTCGTCGGGAACAACAGGCTATCCCAAGATCGTGGAGCACGCTTGCACCTACGGGCTTGGTCACTTTATCACCGCAAAATATTGGCACAACGTTGATCCCAATGGCTTGCACCTCACCATTTCCGATTCCGGTTGGGGTAAATTTATGTGGGGTAAGCTGTACGGTCAGTGGCTTTCGGAAGCCGCCGTATTCGCTTACGACTTCGACCGTTTCAGCGCATCGGACATTCTGCCCCTCTTCAAAGAATACAGCCTCTCCACCTTCTGCGCCCCTCCCACCATGTACCGCTTCTTCATCAAAGAGGATCTCGGCAAATACGACCTCTCCTCGCTGAAATACGTCTGCACCGCAGGCGAAGCTTTGAATCCCGAGGTCTTCAATAAGTTCAAGGAATACACCGGTCTTACCATCATGGAAGCCTTCGGCCAGACCGAAACCACCATGGCAATCGGTAACCTCGTGGGCACCACACCCAAGATCGGCTCGATGGGTAAGCCCTCGCCGATGTACGACGTGGATATCATGTCGCCCGATGAAAACGGCGTTATGCGTCCCTGCAAGGTGGGTGAAGTCGGTGAGATCTGCATCCACACCGATGAAAGAATCCCCGTGGGTCTTTTCAAGGGCTATTACGACGATGCAGCTCCCGATAAGGTCAACCGCGAAGCCACCGATGCCGCATGGCATGACGGCATCTATCACACGGGTGACACCGCATGGAAGGACGAAGACGGCTTCTATTGGTACGTCGGCAGAACCGATGACCTCATCAAATCTTCAGGCTACCGCATCGGTCCGTTCGAGATCGAAAGTGTTATCATGGAGCTTCCCTACGTTTTAGAGGTTGCCGTTACCGGCGCGCCCGACCCGATCCGCGGTCAGGTCGTCAAAGCCACCATCGTTCCTGTCAAGGGCACTGTGGTGACCGACGAGCTTGTCAAGGATGTGCAAACCTATGTCAAAACACACACCGCACCTTACAAGTATCCCAGAATCGTGGAATTCGTCGATGAACTTCCCAAAACCATCAGCGGCAAGATCCGCCGCGTGGATATCCGCAAAAAGGATAG
>JAFQNZ010000256.1 GCA_017395715.1 Clostridia bacterium
ATGAGCTTAACTCAGACGGGAAGATAACCTATATAGACAGGGCTGAGGATAAAACCTCAAGCTTCCCGCAGAGCTTTAAAAAAGAAATGTTTGCACTCAATTATACAGGAGAGGGACTTGAAATGCCCTTTATGATCCTGACAAGCACGTTAAAGGTGGAGTTTACCAAGGATTTTGCCGCCGAAATGGGTCTTCTTTTCCTGTTTGGTGTGGTGTTTACCTTCCTTATGCTGTTTGCCACCGCTTTTTTGTGCCGCGGCGTGAAGGATGATAAGAAAAACGGCATGATGCGCTTTGCCATGATCTTTCCCAACAACGGCTTTTTGGGCATACCGCTTGCCACGGCTGTGTTTTTGAACACGCGTCCTGCGGTGGTGACCTTTCTTGTGGTGCTGAACATCATGAACAATCTGATGCTCTTTTCGCTCGGTATCACGATGGTGTCGGGAGATAAGAGTGCGATCCGTTTGAAAAAACTGCTTCTCAACCCGGTGCTTATTGCTTTTGTGGCAGGCGTTATTTTGAACATCAGCGGTCTTGCGGGAAAAGTGCCTGCGGTCGGTGAGTATTCGAATTATTTCAGCAGCATCGTGACGGCGCTTTCGATGGTGGTGCTTGGCATCAAGCTTGCCGACGTGCCGTTTGCAAAGCTGTTTTTGAACGGCAGTATGTATTATGTGTCTTTTGTTCGTCTGATCGCATTCCCCGCGCTTTCGGTGGCAATTATGTTCCTTCTTCGCACATTCTTGCCGGTTTCGGATGAAATGATCCTCGGTACATTCATTGCCTTTGTGATGCCCACGGCGGGGCTTGCTTCCACCTTTGCCGACCAATACGGCGGCGATACCGAAGGCGCTGTTGCCTATACGCTCGGCTCAACCATTTTGTCGGTCGGCGTGATCCCGCTACTCTATTGGCTGGTTGAATGGATCTTGAAGTAAATAAAAAAGGAGTTTCGCATAGCGAGACTCCTTCGTTTTTTGCGGGAGGATATCATCCTCCCGCAAAGCGTTTTTATTATGTTTAATCTTGCGATAATTGATACGCGCCGCGCGCCCAAAGGATCCATTTGGAGCGGTCAAGCGGATTCACGCCGCGGCGGGGCGAGATATGCTCCTTGCCGTCACGGCATTCGCGGTAGCCGTAAAAGCTTGTGTTCAAAACCGCCTTGCCCGAGGACAAAGACGCAAGCTTGGCGGGAAAATCCATCGACGTGGCGGCGGGGACGATCGCTTCGAGTGTGACGCTTGTGCCGTGCATCACGGGGCTTTCATGGTCGCCGCCCATGCGGATGATCTCGCCGCAAAGCTTGCCGTACAAATCGGCAGGGGCAGTGATACGCATGAGAAGAAGCGGCTCGAGAAGGGTTGAGCCGAGAGACTTTAGTCCATTCATAAATGCCATCGGGGTGCAGACGAAAAAGTCGAGCGGATGGGTATGGATGGTATGATGCTCACCGCCGACAAGGGTGCATTTGAAATCGGTGACCTCCCAGCCATAAAGCCCCTGTTCAAGACATTGATTGAAAGAGGTGCGGATATGCGTTTGGTAGCGGTAAAAGCATTGGTTGGAGGGAAGCTTTCCGTGATAGGATACACCGTAACCGCGCGGCATTGGCTCGAATTTGAACTGCACCACTGCCCAGCAGGGCTTTGGCATGGTGTAGTCGGCATAGGCAAAGCCTGCCTTCGACGGCGTTTCTTTATAAATGACGGTGGGTGGAGAAAAGTTTGCGGCGATCTTGTAGCGCTCTTTGAGAAGGCTTTCGATCACTTCCACCTGAATGCGTCCTGTGGTGTTGATGACGATCTCCTTTTGTCCGTTTTCCCACTTGGCGTTGATATACGGCTCTTCGTCCGAAAGCTGCATTAAAGCTTCGGCAAGGCGTGGGATCTCCTCGGGCGAGGGGTCTTTCGGTGTGACCTGCACGCGAAGAAACGGCGTGGCAAGCGGAAAACGCGAGCCTTGCACGAGCGAGCCGATATAGTGACCGCTTTTTGCCGATGGCAGTCCGCAAAGCGCGGCAATGTCGCCTGCGCCCACTTCACCGGCATCGCTGTATTTGCCGCCAATAAATTTGCGGATCTGCGAAACTTTTTCGCGCGGGTCTTCTTTTTCTTCCAAGGCAACTGCCTCGTTGTCGTCCGGCTCGGTTGTTTTTTGTGATTCGGTTTTGGGGGAGAGAAGTGTGACTTCATCGCGGTTGGCAATCTTTCCGCCAAACAGGCGAATATGCGAGACTTTGCCCATGGTTTTGTCATGCTCGATCTTGAAGATCACGCCGCAGAGCGAGTCGGTAGCACGTCGCTCGGACGAGGGCATATAGTCGGTCATAAAATCAAGAAGCTCTAAAACACCAACGGCGTTTTTGGCAGAGCCGCAAAGAATGGGAAGGAGGGTGCAATCGGTAATATGCGCTTTCAACAATTCTTCGGCACGCTTGTGCGGAAGAAAGCTGTCGGCAAGAAATGCTTCCTCAGCTTCTTCAGAGGATTCACACAAGGCTTCGGTGACGCCGGCATCAAACTCTTCTCCCACGAAAAGCGAGACGTTCGGCTCGGCTGTTTCTTCGCCCTCGGTATGCGAGAGAAGAAGCGGCGTGCGAGGGGTGAGAGAAGAAAGGTCGCGAAGGATTGCCGGAATATCACAGCCTGCGCGGTCGATTTTATTGATGAAAACAAGCGCGGGGAGGTTGGCCTTGTCAAGTGCTTTCAAAAGGTTTTCGGTGTGCGCACGCACGCCTTCCACGGCAGACACGATCAGAATGGCATAATCAAGGGCGGCAAGCGAGCGCTCCACTTCGCCGGCAAAATCCACGTGCCCCGGTGTGTCAATAAGATTAAAGGTAACGCCGCGGTGGGTGGTGCTTGCGGTGGAGGTGCGCACCGAAATGCCGCGTTCTTTTTCAATTGTTAAGTGGTCGGTGGCGGTGGTGCCGAG
The DNA here is from genome assembly GCA_017395715.1 of Clostridia bacterium. Taxonomy (GTDB): domain Bacteria; phylum Bacillota; class Clostridia; order Oscillospirales; family CAG-272; genus RGIG1993. The sequence goes on from JAFQNZ010000256.1 coordinate 2,941, forward strand.
GTCCACACTGCCCGCTGCGCGAATCGCGCCCGTGTGATAGAGAATCTGCTCGGTTAATGTGGTCTTGCCCGAGTCCACATGGGCAAGGATACCGATGTTGTGAAACATTGTCCGCACCGTCCTTTCTGTTTTGGTAATCCAAGTATAGCATACCGAACGGGGCAAGTCAAGAAAATTACGGCTGAGATGTGCTTCTTTTTTGAAAAACGAAATAATGACGAGACAATGAGAAACGAACAAGCGTTGAGAAAAATATGTGAAAAAAGTCTAATTTCGCCGAAAAAAGAAAAGAAATATTAACAAAATACACAAAATACTATTGACTTTGCTTTGGCAAAGTGTTACAATGATAACAACACTTCAATTGTGTGTGCAATTTATTATGAAAAAGAGAGGGTTGGATTATGAAAAAGATCATTGCACTTACACTTTGTTTGGTTATGGTTCTTTCTTTCACCGTACTGTTTGCTTCTTGCGGTGAAGAAAAAGCTAAGGTTAAAGTGTACACAGAGTATGAACTCACCGCTGAAAGCTATGCGTTCGCCGTCGCTAAGGGAAATACCGATCTGAAGGAAGCTGCTAACGAGCTTTTGACCGCTCTTGGCACAAGCGGCAAGCTCGATGCTATCATCAACTCCTTTTATGATGGCAGCGCTACCTTCTCTTACGAAAACCCTGTCCATACAGTACCTTCCGGTGCTGACAGGGAAAACTATCTTATCGTTGCTACCCACGCTAACTTCCCACCCTTTGAAAATAACGAAGGCAAGAAGTTCTCCGGTATTGACATGAATATTGCGTATTTGCTTGCAGAAAAGCTCGGTAAGACTCTCTATATCAACAATATGGATTTTGATGCTGTCATTGCCTCTGTGAAAAACGGTGAAAGCGACATCGGTATGTCGGGTATAACCATTAACGAATCACGTATGAAACTGGTTGATTTCACCACCGAATACTACGAATCCGCACAGGTACTGATCACCCGAGAAGATGATTCTGTGTTTGCCGATTGCAGGAACGCTGAGGATGTCGAAAGAGCTTTGAAGAAGCAGGGCAAGGACTTTATTGTCGGTGTGCAGAAAGGTACCACAGGTTTTATGTATACTGCGGGTGATGACGATGGCTACGAAGGCTACAAGAACCTTGAAACCAAACCGTATGCCACAGGTTCACTTGCTGTTCTTGACCTTGCCAATGGCAAGATCAATGCCGTTATCATCGACAAGCAACCTGCTATCCTGTTTGCGAAAACTGCCAACGAATAACCGAATCGGAATGAGGATATGTCGGTTTCGCAACCGGCTTCCGGAACACCGCAATGCTTGCGGTGTTCTTTTTTTTGAAAAATGCATTTATGCAAAAAAGATGAATAGAGTGCATAAGAAGATGATGAAAAATGCCGTTTTTGCAGAAAAAACAGACAAAAGTCTGCATAAAGTGCAAAAAAGCTATTGACTTTGCTACTTTTACGTGCTACAATATATGTTACCCGATTTTGACGGGCAACATATTCTAAATAAGAAAAGAGAAAGGGAATTATCATGAAAAAGATTATTGCACTTGCACTTTGTCTGACTATGGTTCTTTCTTTCACCGTACTGTTTGCTTCTTGCGGCGAAACCAAGGCCAAAGTTAAAGTGTACACCGAGTATGAACTCACCGCTGAAAGCTATGCTTTCGCCATTGCCAAGGAAAACACCGCTCTGAAGGAAGCTGCCAACGAGCTTCTTGCCGATCTCAGCGCAAGCGGCGAGCTTGACAAGATCATCAACTCCTTCTTCGACGGCACTGCTACCTTTGCTTACGAAAACCCCGTTAACACAGTACCCACCGGTGCGGATAAGGAAAACTACCTCATCGTGGCTACCAATGCTTACTTCCCGCCTTTCGAATACTACGAAGGCAGCAAGCTTTCCGGCGTTGACATGAAGATTGCATCTCTGCTTGCTGAAAAGCTCGGCAAGACCCTTTACATCAACGATATGGACTTCGATACCATCATCACTTCGGTTAAGAACGGCGAAAGCGACATCGGTATGGCAGGTATGACTGTCAACGAAGCACGTCTTGATTTGATCGACTTCACCACCGAATACTATGAATCCGCACAGGTTCTGATCACACGCGAAGACGATACTGTGTTTGCTGATTGCAAGAGCGCAGAAGATATCGAAAACGTTCTGAAGAAGCAGGGCAAGGACTTTATCGTTGGCACACAGAACGGCACCACCGGCTTTATGTACTCTGCAGGTGACGCTGACTTCGGCTACGACGGCTTTAAGAACCTTGAAACCAAGTCCTACACCACAGGCTCGCTTGCTGTTCTTGACCTTGCTAACGGCAAGATCGATGCGGTTATCATCGACAAGCAGCCCGCTATCATGATTGCTAAGAGCACCAACGAGTAATTGAATCAGAATGAATAAATGGGAAATTTTCTGGAGACAATTTTATGAGCTTGGCGGCTATGAGAATTTCCTGACCGGTCTTAAGAACACCGCATATATTGCGGTGTTCGGTCTTTTGATCGGCATGGTTCTCGGTTGTCTCTTTGCTACATTCAAATTGCTCCCCGGCAAGGGCTTTTTCCGCCGCTTCCTCAGCATCTTTACCGATGTGTACGTAACGCTCTTCCGCGGCACGCCTATGCTGGTTCAGCTTCTTTTGATCCACTTCGTTGTCTTTCCCGTGATGGGTATTGACATCTCGCCTGTCTTGGAGGCGATCATTGCGTTCGGTCTCAACTCGGGTGCGTATGTTTCAGAAATCATGCGCGGCGGTATTTTGTCGGTGGATGTCGGTCAGACCGAAGCGGGACGCGCACTCGGTCTCAGCTATGGCGCAACCATGGTGAAGATCGTGCTTCCGCAGGCGATCAAGAATGTGATCCCCACGCTGGGCAATGAATTCATCACCTTGCTGAAGGAAACCTCGGTTGTCAGCTTGATCGCTGTGATGGATATCACCAAATCCTTCCAGACAATCGGTCAGAGAACACTTGAAGTGATCGTCCCCTATCTTATGTTGGCAGTTGTGTATCTTGTGATCATTATGGTCGTAACAGGACTTGTCAAACTTCTGGAAAGGAGGCTGAGAGCAAGTGATCGAAATTAAGAATGTGTATAAGAGCTTTAAGAAGCTCCACGTCTTAAACGGCGTTACCACCACAGTCAAAGAGGGGGAACGCATCGTTATCATCGGCCCGTCGGGCTGCGGCAAATCCACCTTGCTTCGTTGCATGAACCTTCTTGAGGAGCCGACTTACGGCGAGGTTTGGCTTGACGGCAAGACTGTCACACCGATCGACCCGTACCTCTATCCCGAACTGATCAAGCTGAGTAAAACCTTTGCGAAGCTGACAAAATCGGGTATGTCGGAAGAAGAAGCGCTTGACAAGATTTGTGAAGAGCGTCTTCTGAAGCATGGCGAAGGCTCGGCATTTGCCAAGATGAAAAAACAGCTTTATCAGGACAACTATCTGAATATCAACCTTGCCCGCCGTAACATGGGCATGGTGTTCCAGAACGTGAACCTGTTCAACAACATGACGGTGATGCAGAACTTAACCTGTGCGCCTGTTTCACTCGGCATCAAAACCAAAGAGGAAGCAAACGAGATCGCGCTCCGTCTGCTTGACAGAATCGGACTGCTTGACAAAAAGGATGAATATCCCTCGAAGCTTTCGGGCGGTCAGCGTCAGCGTATTGCCATCATCCGTTCGCTTTGCATGGAGCCGAAGTATATGCTGTTTGACGAGCCGACAAGCGCACTTGACCCCGAAATGGTAGGCGAAGTGCTTGCCTTGATGAAGGATCTTGCGAGCGAAGGCATGACGATGGTGATCGTTACCCACGAAATGGGCTTTGCCCGTGAAGTGGCGACCCGCGTGATGTTCCTTGACAAAGGCAAAATTGCCGAAGAGGGAACACCCGACGAGGTCTTCTCGCACCCCAAAAACGAACGCCTCAAAGAATTTCTTTCAAAGGTTTTATAATGTTTTCACCCCGAGCGGTCTTGCTCGGGGTGTTTTTTTGCTGCTTGGATATTGACTGGCAAAAAATTATGTGATATAATGTAATATCTATTACTATGGGTACGTGTATCTTAATGCGAACAGGAGGATGGCGATGATCATTTTGGGCATTGACCCGGGGCTTGCCATTGTGGGCTACGGCGTGATCGAATACAAAAACGGACGCTTTCGCACCTTGGCGTACGGCGCCATCACCACCCCTGCGCATACGCCTGTGGAAAAACGATTGAATCTTATTTATCGCGATCTGACGGCGCTCATTAAAAAGTACAAGCCAGACGAAGTGGCGGTGGAAGAATTGTTCTTCACCAATAACATCACAACCGGTATCTCGGTTGCCGAAGCAAGAGGTGTGATCTTACTCTGCGCCGAACAAAACGGTGTGGTTGTGAACGAATATACCCCTTTGCAGGTCAAGCAGTCTGTGGTCGGCTACGGAAAGGCCGAGAAAAAGCAGGTGATTCTGATGGTGCAGACGATTTTGGGACTTGAAAAAGCACCCAAGCTTGACGATACCGCCGACGCGCTTGCCATTGCCATTTGCCATGCCCACACGGGCGGCTCGCGCCTCAAAGGCTTTTACAATCTGGTTTAACCTTTTTGTCGGAGGAATAACATGTTTCACTATTTTAACGGAAAACTCGCCTATTGCGCCTTGAACACCGCGGTGATCGACTGCGGCGGCGTTGGTTATAAATTTACGGTCAGTGCCACGACGTTTTCAAAAATCGCGGGGCATATTGATGAAACCGTCAAGCTCTTTTCCTACCTTGCCGTGAGGGAAGATGCCATGGAGCTGTTCGGCTTTGCCACCGAAGAGGAGCTTGATGCCTATAAAATGCTGATCGGTGTTTCGGGCATTGGGCCGAAGGCTGCCATTGCCATTCTTTCGATCTTCACCCCGCAAAAGCTTGCCGAAGCCATTGCGGCAGGCGATACCAAAGCCATTGCCCGCGCACAGGGCATTGGCGGAAAGACCGCGGCAAGAGTGGTGCTGGAACTGAAAGATAAATTCACCGTGTTTGGAAGCGACGATTCCGACGACGGTGAAACGCATACCGCAACTGTGATATCGGGCGGGGGCTTTGCCGAAGCGACCGAAGTACTTTCGGTGCTTGGTTTTACCCGTTCGGAGATCGCAGGCGCACTCAAAAAAGCCGACCCCACCCTCGACAGCGAGGAACTTGTGAAATTTGCCCTCAAACAGCTTGCCTCGGGTAAGTGAGAAAGATGGGCGATAAGCAATATCCCAAGAGAAAGCATCCGCGACTTCAAGGTTACGATTATTCGGAAAGCGGAAGATACTTTGTCACAAT
>JAFQNZ010000257.1 GCA_017395715.1 Clostridia bacterium
CACGCGGTCAAATTCGTCTTTCAGCTTTACCGCAATCTTGGCAACGGCAAGACCGCCGTAGCCGATGGTGTTGTAAAGGTCTTCCACCGACGCCATACCGATGCGGTGGGAGAGTCCCGCCAGCACCTCATCACGCTGTGTGGGGGTATAGGGGCGGTTGTATTTGCGGAATTCTCTTTCGATCTCCGCTTTTCCCACCATGATGTTCTCGGTTTTTCTTTCTTTCTTAAACCATTGGCGGATCTTGCTTCGCGCTTCGCCTGTTTTTACCACCTTCAGCCAGTCACGGGAAGGGCCTCTTGACGAAGAGGACGTGATGATCTGCACAATATCGCCGTTGTTCGGAATGCGGTCGATCGGTGCAATGATGCCGTTGATCTTCGCGCCCACCATTTTGTTGCCGACAGCCGAGTGGATGGCATACGCAAAGTCGATCAAAGTCGCCCCCTGCGGCAGGGTGATCACGTCGCCCTTTGGCGTAAAGACAAAGATCTCGTCCTGAACGATATCCACTTTCAAAGCGCGCATAAATTCGTCCGAATCGCGCGTGCCTTCTTCGCTTTCGATCAGCTTGGAGATCCAGCGGAGCTTCTCATCAAAGCTTTCGTCGCTTTCCTTGATGCCCGACTTGTATTTCCAATGCGCGGCAACGCCGTATTCGGCGATCTGGTGCATCTTTTTGGTACGGATCTGCACCTCAAACGGAATACCGTCACGCCCAATGACGGTGGTGTGAAGCGATTGGTACATATTGGGCTTGGGGGTGGAAATATAATCCTTAAATCTGCCCGGCATCGACTTGAACGCATCGTGGATGATACCCATAACGGTATAGCATTCCAGTTCCGTTGCCGTAATGATGCGGAAAGCATAGAAGTCATAGATCTCGTCAAAGGATTTGTTCTGCGTGAACATCTTGCGGTAGATGCTGTAAACACTCTTAACTCTGCCGTCGATCTTAAAGTTTAAGCCGTTTTCGCCAAGCTTTTCAGACAGAACATCTTTGGTGCGCGCAATAAAATCGATGTTAGCGCCGTATTTGTCTTCAATATCGGTTCTGACCTCATCGTAACCGATCGGGTCAAGATACTGAAGCGAAATATTTTCAAGCTCCTGCTTGATTCTCTGCATACCGAGACGGTGTGCAAGAGGGGCATACACCTGCATCGTTTCAAGCGCTGTGATCCTGCGCTTTTTCTCGGGTTTTGCCATCAAGGTACGCATATTGTGCAAACGGTCGCAGAGCTTGATGAAGATCACACGGACATCCTTTGCCATGGCAAGAAACATCTTGCGCAGGTTTTCCATGTGTTCTTCTTCTTTGTCGTCAAAGGGGATCTGCACAAGCTTGGTCAGCCCGTCAACCAACAGTTCAACCGTCGGGCCAAATTCCTTGCGGATGATCTCAAGCGAAATTTCATTGCCGCAATCCTCGACCGTATCGTGTAAAAGCGCCGCGCAAACAGAATCGGTGTCAAGACCTAAAGACGCCACAATCTCCGCCACCGCAACCGGATGCATGATATAGGGCTCTCCGCTGGCGCGGAACTGCCCGTCATGCAAACGGTAGGCGTACTTGTAAGCGCGCTTGATTTTATTCATGTTATAGGGGCGGTTGTTGTCATCCAAAATCATGACAAGCTTGGCAATCGCTCTGTACATGGTGTTCCCTTTCATTCCTTCGGGAAACGCTCCCGAAACGTTATTTTTGAATCTGATGTTTGAGTTTGATGTAGGTAGGAGCGCGTTCGGTATCTACCTTGTTTTTTACATAATTGACGGTATATCTCAAATTTTCACCGTTGTCGCCCAGCGGCTCAATGGCAACAATGCCGCATTCGTTCAGAATCTTCAGAATCACACGAAGCTTCGCGTAATGAATGCGGGAATTGCCTGCAAACTGTGAAAGCAACTCTCTCACGCCGGTAATATCGTCTCTTGTGTTGCCATAGTGGCGCTTGAACCAAAGATACACGGGTGCAATATCGTCACGGGTGGGCAAAATATCCTCAGCCTTATCAAAAGAAGCGCCCTGCATGATCTCTTCATAGCGGCGTCTTGATGCTTCGTCAATATCAAATTCACCCTCGGCAAGACGAATGGCTTTAACGATCAGCTGCACCGAGACCGTACCGCGAAATTCGTTGATACCGAGATTGAACAAAAGATCGATCTTGTCACCCGCATAATATTCCAGCTCGGCTCTCGATTTGCCAAAGCGAAGCGCGGTCATGGACACACCGTTTTTTTCCACGATCAGCTTGGCATGCTTTTCGCCAAGCTGCATAATGGAGCGAAGCGTCACACCGCGCAGCATAAAGAGCGGGGTGGGATTGGCAATGCCGTAAGGCTCCAGCAAAGAGAGTGCTTCTGCCGCATCGAGAGAAACAGCATCGGCAGACAGCTCACAGTCCACATCAATACCGGCGAGTTGCTCGGCGTCTTGCAGATGATCTTTTACGTATTCGTTGATGCTTTGGCGGAACGCAGGGAGCGATTCTCTCATCACCGAAAGTCCCGCGGCAAGCTCATGCCCGCCGAATTTCACAAGATGCTTTTGAGAATCGGTCAGCGCATCCACAAGGTTGATGCCCTTGATCGAACGGCCGCTTCCCTTGCCCACATCCCCGTCAAAAGAAATCAGGATCGAAGGAAGACCGAAGCGTTCGGTGATACGGCTTGCCACAATACCGATCACGCCGTGATGCCAATTGTCATCGGCAAGCACAATGATTTTATCTTCTTCAAGGTTACATTCTTTTTTGATCTTTTCTTCCGCTTCTTCAATGATGCGGTTTTCTTCCGCCTGTCTTTCGCGGTTGATCTCGCAAAGCTCGGCGGCAATGCGCTCGGTTTCAGCGGGCGAGTCGGAAAGGAAAAGCCCCACCGCGCGCTCGGCGCTGTCAATTCTGCCCGCCGCATTGATACGGGGCGCTATCACAAAGCTGATCACCGATGCGGTGATTGCTGTCTTTTTCTTTTCGTTTCTGCCTGCCGCATCAAGAAGCGCGGTGACGCCGGCTCTCGGACGGCAGTTGAGAATGGCAAGACCCATTTTCACAATCAAGCGGTTTTCATCCACAAGCGGCATCACGTCGGCAACCGTTCCCATTGCCACAAGGTCGATAAAATCCGAAGAAAGTTCATACAGCTTTTCTTCCAAAAGCCCGCTGTTCTGCCAGCGTTTTACCTCGCAAGCCGAAACCAGCTTGAACACCACGCCCACGCCGGCAAGC
>JAFQNZ010000258.1 GCA_017395715.1 Clostridia bacterium
CACCTATGACGATAACGGCGAACTTCTCTTCGTATTTGGTGATAACGGCGAACAGATGGGTAACATCGCAGTTGCCGTCGGTATCGTTTACCAGGGCGAAAAGATGCTTGTGCTCGACCAGTCTCTCGGCGGTTTCACCGTATATCAGCTGACTGAATACGGTAGAGTTCTTCTGAACGCGATTGCACTCAACAATGACCGTCAGTATTTGGCAGCTGAAGCAGAATGGAGAACCATTCTTGAAAAGAATAACAACTTCGACGCTGCTTACATCGGTCTTGCAAAAGCATATTACAGAGACGGTAACTGGGATGCCGCCATGGATTATTACAAGGTTGCTTATAACACCGAGGACTATTCCACCGCGTTCGCTCAGTGGCGTAAAGAATGGGTATCTGAAAACTTCATTTGGGTGCCGATCGTTCTGATCGTTGTTATCGTTGCTGTTATGGCACTCTTCAAGTATGCTGCCAAGGTCAACAAGCGCGCTGCCGTTTCGGGCAAGAAGAAGACTTTGAAGGAAGAGCTTTTGTATGCTCTCCATCTGATCTTCCATCCGTTCGACGGTTTCTGGGATCTGAAGCATGAAAAACGCGGCTCTCTGCGTGGTGCTTTGATCATTCTGGTTCTGACCGTGCTTTCCTTTGCTTATCAGGCAGTGGGTCAGTCCTACCTCTTCAGCCCCAGAATTTCCTATACCAGCGTGTTCATGCAGCTTGCCGGTATTCTGGTTCCTCTGGTACTCTTTGTTACCGCTAACTGGTGTCTCACCACTCTGTTTGAGGGTGAAGGAAGCTTCAAGGATGTCTTCATTGCTTGCTGCTACTCGCTGACACCGATTATCCTCTTCATTCCCGCATCCACCCTCTTGACTCACGTTGTTACCGCTTCCGAAACAGGCTTCGTATCCCTCATGAGCTCGATTGCTTATGTATGGCTCTTCTTCCTGCTCTTCTTCGGCACGATGGTAACGCACGACTATTCTCTCTCGAAGAACATCGGCACGATCCTCGGTACCGTCGTTGGTATGGTTCTGATCATGTTCGTGTGCGCACTCTTCTCCAGCCTGTTGATTAAGATGATTTCTTTTGTATCCAATCTCGTTTCCGAGATCCAATTCCGAATGTAACGAAAGGAGATAAATATTATGAAACACACGCATACTAAAGATGTCCGATATTTGTCTGCCTTGATCCTCGTTATCTTCATTATCGGAACTCTTTCTTCTCTCTCGCTTCTTCCTTCGTTTGCGGGCGAACCCCCGTTTATGGATGACGATGCATACATGATGACTGACGATAAGAGAATTGAACTTTACCTCGCCAGCGATAATGTGTTTGCAAGTAAGGAAGAAAAGCTTGCTGCCATGGATGAACGTGTCACCGTGGGTGATTACACCCTGTTCGTTGACACAACCACAGGTGAAGTGGCAGTCAAAAACAAAAAGACCGGTCAGATCCTTATGACCAACCCCTATGATGTTGCGAAACTGGATGACTCTTCTGTTGTTACCAAGCGCGAACTGATGAACCAGCTTCAGGTTACCTTCTGTAATGTCAAAGACAATCAGGAAACGACCTTTGGCTCCTTCACCGACTCCGCTGTCAGACAGCAGATCACGGTTAAGAACATCAAAAACGGTCTGCGCGTGGAATATACACTTGGTAGAGAATCCACCAAGCAGCTCGTTCCCGGTTTGATCGAATACGAACGTTATAAGACTCTGATTTATCAGCCTGCTTTTGAAAACTGCGTAACCCAGCTTGACTATGAAGCTGAGGTTGCGGCAGGTGAAACCAGACCGATCGAAGAACTCCGCAAGGAGCAGTACAACTACTATATCGGTTCTTGCTATCAGACTGTTATTGACGAACTCAACCTTGTAAACCACAAGGAAATCGGTGTGTTCGCAGAAGACTTGACGCCTCCTACCAGCACCATTAACAGCTGGAAGAACAAGTATAAGGATACTTTGATCTTTGAGTCAGCAGGTATTACCGACTACAACAAAGACGGTGCGATCGATAAACTCGTTGTTGTTGTACTCAAGGAAACTGCTACCGAGCTTGAAGTAAACCGCATTGAAACCGCGATCAAGCAGTACACCACTTACTCCTATGAAGACCTTACTTACGATACAACTCTGACAGGTTATGTATCGAAGGACTCGAACCCTGCTCTCTTCCGTATGGCACTTGAATACACCCTTACGGCTGATTCGGCTGACGGTAAGGTTGCAGGCGGTCTTGAAGTTCGTCTTCCCGCTAACAGCATCCGTTTCAATGAAGATCTCTACCGTTTGATCTCTGTAGATGTTCTTCCTTACTTCGGAGCTTCCGCTAATGACTTTGAGGGCTATACCTTTGTTCCCGACGGTAGCGGTACCATCGTTCGCAACGAGGAAATCGTGAAAGACGGCAGAGGCGACTTCTACATTCGCGGTCAGATCTACGGCCCTGACTTCGCATACCACAACATTACCAAGTATTACAACGGTAAAAACCAGATCATGCACCTGCCTGTATTCGGTGTTGTTCAGAACACGATCACCGTTACTGACAATACCGCTAACCAGATCGGTTATATCTGGAAGCAGGAAACCCTTGATCAGAAGTACTCCAAGTACGACCGCATCATGCTGGATGCTGTTGATGCCGACGGCAAGCTGATCACCACATTGGAAGATTATCTTGCACAGTTCAAGGTAAACGAAGCCACAGGCGACGTGATCCGCGTGGGCGATGCGCTTTGGGAAAGCCCCGACTATGTCGGTGTGATTCAGATCGGCAGTCTTGAGAATCCTCTTGAATTCTACAATCAGTTTGTTGAAAAGAACGAAGTTCCTTATATCGAACTGATCAACTTCTACCTCATGAAAGAGGTTGTTGACGCAGACGGCAAGGTTGTTACCTACCAAGGTCAGCCCGTGTATGTTTACGTTAACGAAGCCGGCGAAGTGGTAGATGCTGAAAACAGAGTGGAAGGTCTTCTCAAGATCAAAGAACAGCTTTGGTACAACGGCGCGCCTGCTTACTATGAATCTGACGTTCCGATGGATCCCAATGCTACCGTAACACCTGAAACCACAGCACCTGCTGAAGGCGAAGAAACACCCGAATCGACCGCAGCTCCCGAAGGTGAAGAAACACCTGAAGAGGGCGAGGAAGAGGAAGAAAAAGAAGAAATCAAAATGTACAATGACATTTCGAAGGTGACCGAGACCTACGATTGGCCCGCTTTCGAAGAAATTGAACAGGAAGTTTCTGAAGGTTACTTCGCAATCATCACCGAAGGTGACGCACTTTGCAACATCACTTCTGCTCATGGCGGTATGGATGCCGCAACCATGAAGGGTGGTAAGCACAAGTACAACTCGGTTTACATCTCGGTATTCCCGAGACCTCAGGATACCTACCGTCTTGCCGACGCGATCTCGGTTTCCAACGACTCGACCGAATGGATCGTTGTCAGCGACAGAAAGTACACCGGCAGCTACCGTATTCAGTACACCATGCTTTCGGATGCTACTTATGTTGAAAACGGCAAGATCAAAGAAAACATTTACAAAGCTAACTACGTGGAAATGGCAAACGTTTACAGAGATTATCTGCAGCGTACCGGCGTTCTCGATACCGAATTCCGCACCGATTTCGATGACGATATTCCGCTTTACCTCGAAGCGTTCGGTATGACCACTTCTATGGAAGTTGTAGCAACCATCCCTGTCATGGCAGACGTTGCACTCACTTCCTTCAACGACCTCAAGGCGATTTACGAAGAGCTTTCCGCAGGCGTTAAGGACGAAGACAACAATCTGCTCGGCAAGATCGATAACATCAACTTCCGTCTGACAGGCTTCGCTCTCGGCGGTCTGTACTCCTATGCACCCAGCGAACTCAAGTTTGAGGATGTTGTGGGCGGCAATAAGGGTTATACCTCGATTGTGAAATATGCGAAGGAAGTTTCGGCTACCGAAGGCAAGAACCTCGGTATCTTCCCCGATTTCGACTTTGCAAACGTTGAACGCGTGGGTCTCTTCGACGAGTTCAGCTCGATCGACGACTCTGCAAGAACCATCGACGACCGTTACGCTTCCAAGCGTGAGTACAGCGCAACCTACCAGTCCTTCTCTCCTGTTGGCTCGATTACGGTTTCGCCTTCTGTTTACAAGCGTCTCTTCAACGTATTTGCTAAGGAAATGAAATCTCTCGGCGGCGTATCCGGACTTTCTGTCGGCTCCCTTGGTACCGACTTGAACTCCGACTTCGACACCGATGAGCCTTACAACCGCGAAGACAGCAAATACTTCACAACCGAAATTCTTGCCGAAATGGCAGAGAAGTACGGCAACGTGATGATCAACGGCGGTAACGCATACGCACTCCCGTATGTTGACCATATCATGAATATGCCTCTCACCTCGACCGGTTTCGCACGTGCAAGCACCGCGATTCCTTTCATGGGAATGGTGCTCCACGGCTACATGAGTTACACAGGTACTGCAACCGGTATGGCAAGTGACATCAACAAAGAAGTTCTCAAGATGATTGAGAACGGCGCATCGCCTTACTTCACCATTGCAAACGGCAATGAATCGGTCCTCAAGGAAGACCCCAACTTCAGTAAGTACTATGCGATCAGCTATGAGAACAGTAAGGAAACCATTGTTAAGAAGTACACGATCCTGAATGAAGCACTTGGCGATGTACAGGCAGCTTCGATCACCGATCACCGCTTCCTGACAGGTGTTCGTAGCCTTGGTGCTAACGAGCTTGCTGAACTCGATGCTATTCTTGCCATTGCTGCAACCGAAGCGGGTTACACCGAAGCGAAGAATGCAGCTCTGAAGGCATATAACAACCGCAAGGCGCTGTTTGAACGCCACAATCCCGGCGAAGTATTCACCGAAGTATTCGAGGAAACCTATCCTTGGTTCGTGGAAGACTACACCGCCGAAAATGCCGAGGAAGTAACCAAGGCATATCTTGCACAGCTTGAAAAAGAATTCACAGAAGCAATCGACAGAGAAATCGCCGGTAACAAGATCGTTCTGGTAGAATACACCAGAAAGAACGGCACCAAGAAGGTCTTCGTTCTCAACTACGAAGCTTACGAAGTGACCGTAACGCTTGACAATGGTGACGCAGTTACCATTGCTCCCAACGATTTCGCAGTCATATCCAAGTGAAAGGGGGACAAGATAAATGACTAAAGTGTTATCCATCTTCCGTAAATCGGACGCGAAAGCACCCAGAAGAAAGAGTATTTCGCTTGACCGTAAGAAGGCTCGCGCCGGTTGGATCTTCGTTCTTCCTTTTGTTATCGGTTTCGTTCTGATCTACATTCCCATGATTGCGGAATCTTTGATCTATACCTTTACCGATGTTACGGCTACCAGCTTAAAAGACGGTATCTTCTCCATCAAAGCCGTTGGTTTTGATAACTACCAAGAAGTTCTCTTTAACCACACGGACTTCGTGGAACGACTCGTTTCGGGTACCACACAGCTTATCATCGACATTCCCGCCATTATCATCTTCTCGCTCTTCATGGCAGTGATGCTGAACCAGAAGATGATTGGTAGAGCTGCATTCCGTGCCATCTTCTTCATCCCGGTTATTGTTACCACAGGTATCATTGCCAAGACCGACCTTGCCACCCAGAGCACGACCAGTGAAATGGAAGGCGGTATGGAATCGGGTAATGAGGCACAGCAATCCGGCGGTGTCAGCCAAATTGTTTCGGCAGCAGACTTCGGCGCCCTCTTCTCTAACATGAAGGTGGGCGGCGAGCTGCAGGCATACGTTGTCGACATCATTAACAACATCTTCAACATCGTTAACCGTTCCGGCGTTCAGCTGCTGATCTTCCTTGCCGGTCTTCAGTCGATCTCTCCTGCGATTTACGAATCCTGCTCGATTGACGGTGCGAGTGCTTGGGAAACCTTCTGGAAGATTACCTTCCCGATGATCAGCCCGATGATTCTTGTTAATGCGGTTTACACGGTCATTGACTCCTTCACTGCGGCAAGCAACTCAGTCATGAGCTTCATTCAAGACGTTCTTGCCGGAAACTCGGCCAATTACAAAGCCAGCTACGGTGTTACGATGGCGTGGGTATACTTCCTCATCGTTATTGTTATCGTTGCTGTGGTGGCGGGCATTCTGTCCACCTACATCTTCTATCAGAGAAAGGAGACTTAATCTGTCATGACAAACGATACGCAAAACGTCACGAAAGTTAAGAAACAGACCAAGAATAAGATTCGTGTGGATTTTGAAAGAACAAGTCTTTGGCAGAGATTGAAAATTAAGTATCTCTCTCTCCGTTTCATTGGTAGAGTCATCTTCGTTATTTTCAGAATCGTTCTTCTTCTCGGTATTTCTTACATCATTCTTTATCCGTTTATTTCCAAAATCGCGGGCTCGATCATGTCTCCCGAAGATTTTGCCGACGTAACGGTTGCGCTGATTTCAAGAAATCCCACCCTTGATACCTACAAAGCCATTTTGGAGCATAACTCCTTTATGGATGCCATGGCAGATACAGCGCTTTTGTCTCTGCTTTGCGCGTTGATTCAGACCTTCTCCTGCTGTCTTGTTGCTTACGGTCTTGCTAAGTACAAGTTCAGAGGTAATACGGCTGTCTTCTTCTGCGTAATCTTGACGATGATCATTCCTCATACCATCATTCAGACACAGATGCAGCAGCACTTTGCGGCGTTTGACATCGGTATGTTCGGTAAGGGCTTGATCCGTTCGGTATTCGGCGGTATGCCGCTGAATCTGATCAATACCAACTGGCCTTTGATGATTTTGTCGATCACCGCTATGGCGTTCAAGAACGGTCTGTTCATCTTCATGCTCCGTCAGTTCTTTAAGAACATCCCCGACGAACTTGAAGAATCTGCCTACATCGACGGTTCGGGCATCTTCAGAACGTTCTTCCAGATCATTCTGCCTCTTTCGATCCCGATGCTCATCACTGTGTTCCTTTTCGCATTCTCTTGGCAGTGGACAGACAGCTTCTATGTCAGCTTGTTCTATCTCGACAAGACGGCATATCAGTCGTTCACCAACGTATATGCGATCCCGCAGCCTTTTGTTGAAGCAATCGGTAAGGCAGGCGGTAGTGCATTCAGAGCGGCAATCCAGAATACGGCTTCTTTGATGATCATTGCACCCCTTGTGGTTGTATATCTCTTCTGTCAGAGATTCCTTGTTCAGGGTATTGAACGTTCGGGTATCACCGGCTAATCTTTTTCAAATGAAAAGGAGGTTGTTTGTAAAAAACAACCTCCTTTTTGCATACTGTTGATTCAAAAAGGATACGTATTTATGGTTAAAATTACATTTATGGGCGCAGGCAGTACGGTTTTTGCCAAAAACGTTCTCGGCGATACCATGATGGCTGACTGCTTTCACGAGATTGAAATTGCACTGTACGACATCGATGCCGAAAGACTTGAAGAATCCTATGTTCTGATCGATGCGCTCAACAAGAGTGTTAACGAGGGCCGCGCGGTTGTGAAGAAATATCTTGGCATTGAACAGAGAAAAGACGCGCTTCGCGGCGCTAAATTCGTGGTCAACGCCATTCAAGTGGGCGGCTATGAGCCTTGCACGGTGATTGACTTTGAAATTCCCAAGAAGTTTGGTCTTCGTCAGACGATCGGCGACACGCTCGGCATTGGCGGCATCTTCCGCGGACTTCGTACCATTGCGGTGATGAAGGCGTTTGCCGAAGATATGGAAGCTGTTTGTCCCGACGCGCTCTTCTTAAATTACACCAACCCGATGGCGATCCTTTCGGGCTATATGCAGCGCTATACCGGCGTGAAGACTGTGGGTCTTTGTCATTCGGTACAGCACTGCTCAGGCGGTCTTCTCCGACATCTCGGCATGGAAGACAAGCTTGACGGCAGATACGAGCTCATTGCCGGTATCAACCACATGGCGTGGCTGCTTGAAATTTATGACAAGAACGGCAATGACCTTTATCCCGAGATCCGCCGCCGTGCCAAGGAAAAGAATGCCGCCGAAAAGCACCACGATATGATCCGCTTTGATTATATCGACAAGCTCGGATACTACTGCACCGAATCGAGCGAACACAATGCCGAGTACAACTGCTTCTATCTGAAGCCTGACCGTCCCGATCTGATCGAAAAATTCAACATTCCGCTTGACGAATATCCTCGCCGTTGTGTGGAACAGATCGCCCGATGGAAAAAGCAAAAGGAAGAGATCATGGCAGGCGGTGCGCCCACCCACAAGCGTTCAAGCGAATATGCTTCCTACATCATGGAAGCGGTGGAAACAGGCGTGCCCTACAAGATCGGCGGAAACGTCTTGAATCGCGGCTCGATTGAAAACTTGCCCTACGAAGCTTGCGTGGAAGTGCCGTGCCTTGTGGACAAATACGGTGTAGCACCCACCAAAGTTGGCAGACTTCCCGTACAGCTTGCGGCTATGAACATGACGAACATCAACTGCCAGCTTCTTACCATTGAAGCGGCGGCAACAGGTAAGATGGAGCACGTCTATCAAGCGGCGATGCTTGATCCGCACACCGGCGGTCAGCTTTGCCCCGACGATATTGTAGCAATGTGCAACGAACTGCGCGACGCCCACGAAGCGGCAGGCTTCCCCATCTTCCGCACCGAAGCGAATAAGCATCTGTTGTAAGAGAAAAAGGAGTCTCGAAAGGGGGCCTTCCATAAAGCAGGTTTTAATCTCCCTGCGAGATCCGAACGGCGTTGCCGTGTCTCGCTGCGGCTCGGTCACGTTCGCGTTCTGACATCACACTGTGATGTCATTCATTGCGCTCACGCCGCTTCGCTACCCTTCTGGTTTCGACTGCGTCCGCCCGTGTCATTCTGAGCGAAGCGGAGCGGAGTCGAACTGCGAAGCAGCACCGAGCAAAGCGAAGGTGGAATCTCGGGCGGACTCCGCTCAAGATGACA
>JAFQNZ010000259.1 GCA_017395715.1 Clostridia bacterium
AAGAAGCCATCGCGCAAGTTGAGCCGAAATTCCTTGAGATTTTAGAAAACGCCGCCAAGAATATCCGCAACTTCCACGAAAAACAGGTGCGCAACTCGTTTGTGATCAACAACGAGCGCGGCATTGTCACAGGTCAGAAGATCATTCCCGTGGACAGAGCAGGGCTTTACGTACCCGGCGGCACGGCAGCTTACCCCTCCACCGTTTTGATGGATTCAATTCCTGCCAAGATCGCAGGCGTTAAGGAGATCGTCATGGTCACGCCACCCAATAGCGAAGGCAAGGTGAATCCCGTGATTCTCGCCGCCGCCAAGGTTGCGGGCGTTGATAAGATCTTCAAGGTTGGCGGCGCACAGGCCATTGCCGCCCTTGCTTACGGCACCGAAAGTGTGCCGAAGGTGGATAAGATCGTTGGCCCCGGCAATGCGTTTGTTGCCGAAGCCAAAAAACAGGTCTTCGGCGTTGTATCGATCGACATGATTGCAGGCCCGAGCGAGATTTTAATCGTTGCCGACGGCAAGACCAACCCCGCGCACGCTGCGGCAGACCTTCTCTCGCAGGCAGAGCATGATAAGCTTGCAAGCGCTGTGCTTGTGACCGATTCCTATGAGCTTGCCCTTGCCGTGCAGGCAGAGCTTGAAAAGCAGATTCCGCTTTTAGAGCGCGCCGAGATTGCGCGCGCATCGATCGATCAAAACGGCAAGATCATCGTGGCAGACACGCTGGATGTGGTAATTGACATTGCCAACGAGCTTGCGCCCGAGCATCTCGAGCTGCTGCTTGACAATCCCTTTGATTATCTTGACGCCATCCGTCACGCCGGCTCGATCTTCATGGGTAGATTCTGCCCCGAAGCGCTCGGCGACTATTACGCCGGCGCCAACCACACCTTGCCCACAGGCGGCACGGCAAAATTCTCAAGCCCTTTGTCGGTTGACGATTTTGTCAAGAAAACACAGTACACCTATTACACCAAGGAAGCACTTGCCCGCGTTGCCGAGGACGTTGCCTTCTTCGCCGAAAAAGAAGGCCTCACCGCCCACGCCAAGAGCGCTGTGATCCGCACACGGGAAGAGAAGTAAGTTTTCGCCAAAAATCAAATCATGATTTCCAAATGATGCCCTCCTCATCCACCACTATCGTGGTCCCCCTTCTCCCCCGGAGAAGGTCTTGACATGGGCACTTCTTTACACGATCAAATGAAGAAAACAATCATTTTCAGAATATGCGTACTTGAGTTTGACACATTTTTGTTCCATCAAATACCATAAAAAATGCCCTAATCAATTGCAAAGAACATATTATAGGTAACTGCGTTAAACTACATTTGATTCACTCACGACCCATCTGTGTCAATACCTTCTTTCAAAGATGAAGATTGGAGTCGCAGACTCCAAACAAGAGAACATCTTCTGTTAAATCTCACTTGATTGAAACAAGACACTATTCTGTCAAAGCCTTCTCCGGGGGAGAAGGTGGCACGCGGTGTATCCGCGTGACGGATGAGGAGGGCATCACTCGCAAGACATTATTTGATTATTTATTACCCTATGATTTTTAACTACAACAAAAAATTGGTATCCAATGCCAAAACATTAAGAAAAAACATGACCAAAGAAGAAAAGAAGCTTTGGTATCAATTCTTAAAGCATTTGCCGATAACGGTCAACCGACAAAAGAATATCGGTAACTATATTGTGGATTTTTATATCTCATCCTGTCGGGTCGTCATAGAAATCGACGGATCGCAACACGGCATGGAAAAAAATAAAATAGCCGATGACAAACGTGACTCCGACTTAAATGCATTAGGTATCACAGTTTTGCGGTATAGCAATCAAGATATCAATCAAAATTTTTATGCTGTTTGTCAGGATATTCTTTTGAAAACCCATGTTGAATATAAACCCAAATAACACCAAAACGAGGCAGACTATGAGCCGATTTTTCAGTCACAAATATGACGCGCTGACGCCTTACACACCGGGCGAGCAACCGAAAGAAAAAAAATACATCAAATTAAACACCAACGAATCCCCTTTTCCGCCCTCACCGAAAGCGGTGGAAGCGGCAGGAAAAGCAGCAGCAAATCTGCAGCTCTATTCCGACCCCACGGCGGCAAAGCTGCATGAAAAGATTGCAACCCTTTACGGCGTAGAAAGCAAAAACGTGCTTGCCACCAACGGCTCGGATGAAATTTTGAATTTTGCTTTCATGGCGTTTTGCGATAAAGACCATCCTGCCGTATTTCCGAATATCACCTACGGCTTTTATTCGGTCTTTGCCGAACTGAATGGCGTTC
>JAFQNZ010000260.1 GCA_017395715.1 Clostridia bacterium
CATTACAGACGTATTCAACGTTATCGTTCTGATAGCCGGCGGTCTTTTCCTCTATAACGGTGCCATAGACAATTTCGGTGACTATTCCGCCTTTGTGGCCGCTTTGGCAGCTTCGTTACGCGAGGCAAGCCCTGCCTCGGAGATCAGTTTATCAATTCTCATACAACACCTTTAATTTTTATATAGTTTTTTCTATTATACCACATTTTTTCAAAAAAAGATAGAGCTTTTTTATAAAATGATATCTGTCCTTCATTCACATTTTACGGAAAACAAGCTCTCACACCCCACTGCTTCGTAAAAAAAAGGGAAAAACGCGTCAAAAACAAAAATAATTTTCAAAAAAGACTTGACAAAGAGAATAATCGGTATATAATGGTGGTATCAGTTCAGAGAAAGGAGTACGGTATCATGTTTAGAAGCTCGTATTATTTTTATTTTACATCGGCGATGGAATGTTGTACCGTACGGCTTGATATCACACACAGCGATATCACTCGTTAACGACAATATCCACCGCTACTTTTGCTTGCATTAGTAGCGGTTATTTTTTTAGTTTCATCAAGAGGAAATCACATGGACAAACTGTTACAAGCAAGAGAAACGATTGACAAAATAGACAAAGAAATGGCGCGACTTTTCTGTGAAAGAATGAACGCAGTCACCGAAGTTGCCGCTTATAAAAAAGAAAGAGGACTTGCCATCTTCGACGCCACGCGTGAAGATGCTGTGATTGCCAAAAACACCGCGCGCATCGAAGACGACGCTTTGCGCTCTTACTATACTCTGTTTTTGAAAAATACCATGGCACTCTCAAGACAGTATCAGTATCATCTGATGAAAGGCGCGCGCATAGCATACAGCGGTGTGGAGGGTGCATTTGCACACATTGCCGCCACCCGGATTTTCAAAAACGGTATCACCGTATCGCACTCCGATTTTGAAAGCGCGTACAATTCGGTGGTTGCGGGTGAATGTGATTACGCCGTTTTGCCGATCGAAAACAGCTATGCGGGCGAGGTTGGTCAAGTCATGGATCTGATGTACACAGGCTCTTTGTACATCAACGGCATTTACGACCTTCGCATCACGCAGAATCTTGTCGGTCTTGCCGGAACAAAGGCCGAAGATATTAAAACCGTTATCAGCCATCCGCAAGCCATCAACCAATGCCATGGATACATCCAAAAGCACGGATATAAGATCGAGCAGGCAGCAAACACCGCCCGCGCGGCACAGGAGATCATCAAGCGAAACGATAAATCCATTGCCGCCATTGCCAGTGCCGAATCGGCTTCTCTTTACGGGCTTTCTTTGATTGATCATGACATCAACGAAAGCGCTGTCAACACCACGCGCTTTGCCGTCTTCTCACGCGTGGAGAATAACACCTCACTTGACAAACAGAATACATTTTTACTGCTTTTTACAGTGAACAACGTAGCCGGTGCGCTCGCCAAGGCCATCAGCGTCATCGGTAAACACGGCTTCAATATGAAAGTGCTCCGCAGCCGTCCCGCCAAAGAAAAGGCTTGGCAGTATTACTTCTATGTAGAAGCCGAAGGAGACGAGCATTCCACCGAAGGAAAAGAAATGCTTGCCGAGCTGAAGATGCACTGCGATAAATTAAAAGTTGTGGGACGCTACGCCATTGAGATCAACCTCGAAGAAAGTGAGACTCTTGTATGACTCTAACAGTCAATCTTCAACATACAAGCTATGATATCGTCATAGAACGCGGTGTTCTGAAACAAGCCGATCGATATTTGAATCTTCGCCGCCGTGTTCTGATCGTGACCGATTCGGGCGTACCCGAAAGCTATGCCCAAACAGTTGCGACCCTTGCCCAACAGCCGATCATCGTTACAATTGAACAAGGAGAAGAGAGCAAAAGCCTTGCATCATACGAAACACTTCTCAAAACCATGCTTGATAATCACTTCACTCGCAAAGACTGCGTGGTTGCCGTCGGCGGCGGTGTTGTGGGCGACCTTGCCGGCTTTGCGGCGGCATCTTATATGAGAGGCGTGGATTTTTACAACATTCCCACCACCCTGCTCTCCCAAGTCGATTCCTCAATCGGCGGCAAAACTGCCATCAACTTTGGCGGCATCAAGAATATCGTCGGCGCGTTTTATCAGCCGAAATGCGTGCTGATCGACCCCGACCTTTTGAAAACACTTCCGAAACGACAACTGGCAAACGGTCTTGCCGAAGCGTTGAAAATGTCTCTCACCTTTGACAAAGACCTGTTCTCTCTTTTTGAAACAGACAGTATCGAAGCGTCACTTGATCAAATCATCCTCTCTTCACTCAAGATCAAAAAAGACGTGGTGGAAAAAGACGAAAAAGAAGCAGGGCTGCGCCGCGTTCTCAACTTCGGTCACACAGTCGGTCACGGCATCGAAAGCGAAAACGCCCGTCACGGTCTTTACCACGGCGAATGTGTGGCACTCGGTATGATCCCCATGTGCTCGGACGAAGTCAAAGTCCGCCTCATACCGATCCTGAACAAATTATCGCTTCCAACAAAAGCCGAATTCGACCCCGAAAATGCCTACGCCGCTATGTTGCACGACAAGAAAGCTGAAGGTAACTCGGTGAGCGTTGTCACGGTAGAAACAATCGGAACTTTCACCATGAAGCAACTTGACAAAGACGAACTCCGCCGCTGTCTTGACGCTTTGTTATAATAAAGGAGACTTTATGAAAAATACATTCGGAAACAGCCTTTCGGTCACCCTGTTCGGCGAAAGCCACGGCGAGATGATCGGTGCCGTTCTTGACGGCATTGCCCCCGGTATTGCGGTGGATGAAGCAGCAATCGCACACCGCTTGTCTTTGCGCCGTCCCGCAGGAAAGATCAGCACAGCACGGCAAGAAAGCGACCCTTTCCGTATTGTCAGCGGCGTGTTCTGCGGCAAGACCACAGGAACACCGCTCACAATTCTGATTCCCAACGAAAACACAAACAGCAAAGATTATACAGCTACCCGTTCCCTTGCGCGCCCGGGTCACGCCGATTACACCGCCTTTTGCAAATACCACGGAAGTGAAGACTACCGCGGCGGCGGTCACTTCAGCGGAAGACTCACAGCCCCCCTCGTGGCAGTCGGCGCGATTTTGCAGGAAGCACTGAAAGAAAAAGGCATTCTGATCGGCACACACATCAGCCGATGCGCCCAAGTGAGCGACCGCCCTTTTAATGATTACTTTGCTGATATTGATTATTTGAATCATCGCACCTTTGCCGCACTCGACGAAGGTGCGGAACAAAAGATGATACAAGCCATCGAAAACGCGGCAAGTGAGGGCGACAGCGTGGGCGGTATTTTGGAAACCGCCGTCATCGGTATGCCGGCAGGCGTCGGAGAGCCTTGGTTCGATTCGATTGAAAGCACCCTCTCCCACGCGCTGTTCTCCATCCCCGCCGTCAAAGGCGTGGAATTCGGAAGCGGCTTTGCACTTGCCGATATGACAGGAAGCACCGCCAACGATCCCATTGCCATTGAAAACCGAAACATCGTCACCAAAACCAATCATAACGGCGGCATCAACGGCGGCATCACCAATGGAATGCCAATTCTCTTCCGTACCGTGATCAAGCCCACACCCTCTATTTTCAAAGAACAAAACACCGTCAACTTCATCGAAAAAGAAAGCGCAACGCTTTCTCTTGGTGGCAGACATGACCCCGCTATTGTGCACCGCGCCCGCGCGGTACAAGACGCCGTCACCGCCATTGCTCTTGCCGACGCGCTTGTGCTCCGCTACGGTACAGACTATCTCACAAAGGACTAACAACATGATTTACGGTTGCATCGGTGAGCATCTGCCTCACAGCTTTTCCAAGATCATCCATGAAAAAATTGAAGATTATGACTATGCCTTACAAGAACTCGCACCGAGTGAAGTCGCCCTCCTTTTGCAAAAAAGAGAGTTTTCAGGCATCAACGTCACAATCCCCTATAAAGAGACAGTTATCCCCCATCTTGACGAGATCGATGATGCTGCGCTTGCCATCGGTGCTGTCAACACCATCGTCAACCGTGAGGGCAAGCTGTACGGCTATAACACCGACTATGCGGGACTAAAGGCGCTGATTGCAAAAGCCAAACTTTCACTCAAAGGCAAAAAAGTTCTCATCCTCGGTATGGGCGGCACTGCCAAAACGGCATACGCCGTTTGCCAAAATAGCTTAGCAAGAGACATTTGGCACATCACCCGTACAGGCAAAAACGGCTCGTTAACTTACAATGAAGCTTATACCAAGCATCAAGATGCTGAAATCATCATCAATACATCCCCTTGCGGTATGTTCCCAAGCATCCACTCCCTCCCCGCCGACAGCGAGAATCAGCCTTTCTCGTTCGATACTTTTCCCTCTCTTGAAGGCGTGATCGACGTTGTGTACAATCCCTTGCGCACACGTTTTGTATGCGAAGCCAAAAAAAGAGGACTTGTTGCCGAGGGCGGCTTATATATGCTGGTTGCCCAAGCGGTGTTTGCCGCCCAGCATTTTACAGGCAAACAGTATCCAACCGAATTGATCGATGAGATTTTCCACTCTCTTGTTGCCGAAAAAGAAAACATTGTTCTCATCGGTATGCCCGGCAGCGGTAAAACCACCCTTTCCAAGATTCTTGCCGAAACACTCGACTACTCACTGATCGATACCGATGCCATGATCGTTCAGCGAATCGGTATGCCGATCGGCGATTATTTCAAAGAAAACGGTGAAGCAGCTTTTCGTAAGCTCGAAAGCGACGTTATCCGCGAAATTGCCGGCTTAACCAATGCCGTGATCGCCACAGGCGGCGGCGCTGTCTTAAAGGAAGACAACATAACCGCACTCAAACAAAACGGCAGGCTTTACTTTTTGGATAGACCCCTTGATTCACTCAAACCCACATCCGACCGTCCGCTGGCTTTGGATATCGAAGCACTCCGAAAGCGTTATGAAGAGCGCTATGCGATATATACCGCCTGTGCGGATGAAGTCATCAAGGATTTTTCTTCCCCCGAACTCACCGCGCGTGACATTGAAACGCGCCACCGAAACAGATAAGGACACATTATGAAAATACTCGTCATCAACGGACCGAACATCAATATGCTCGGCATCCGCGAGCCAAAGATATACGGCAAAGAAACATACGAAAATCTCCTCACAAGCGTCACCGAATACGCACAGAAAAAGAATATCGAGCTTGAAACCTTCCAATCCAACCATGAAGGCGCGCTTGTCGATGCCATTCAAGAAGCTTACGGAAGAATTGACGGCATCGTCATCAACCCCGGTGCTTATACCCACACGAGCATCGCACTTCTGGATGCACTCAAAGCCGTCGGCATTCCCACGGTGGAAGTCCACATTTCCAAAGTGGAAGAGCGCGAAAGCTTCCGACAGATCAGCTATATCCGCACAGCTTGCATTGCCACCGTGACAGGAAAAGGCATTGCGGGCTATCTTGAAGCCATCGACATTCTGATACAAAAAAAGGATTTGTTATGAAAGTCACTTTTGATAAAAGCCACGCAAACGGCTGTGTAACAGCGCCCCCCTCCAAAAGCATGGCACACCGCTTACTCATTGCGGCAGGGCTTTCCGAGGGTGAAAGCGTAATTCACAACATTGCACAGTCAGAAGATATCCTTGCCACACTCGATTGCTTAACCGCACTCGGTGCCAACTGTCAGCTGGAAAAGGACTCTGTCAAAGTCTCGGGAATCGGCGGCAAGATACAAACAGAAAATCCGCTTCTTCCCTGCCGCGAATGCGGCTCTACCCTCCGCTTTTTCATTCCCATTGCCCTGCTTTCACGCCAAAAGACCATCCTTTGCGGTAGCGAGCGTCTCTTTCAGCGACCGCTTTCGGTGTATGAAACGATCTGTCGTGAGCAGTCATTGCCTTTTTGCCAAAGCGAAAACTCTCTTACCGTGCAAGGAAGACTCTCACCCGGCGGCTTTCAGGTTGCAGGAAACATCAGCAGTCAGTTTGTTTCGGGACTCCTCTTCGCACTCCCGCTTCTTGAAACAGACAGTATAATCAAATTGACCGATCCCGTGGAAAGCCGTTCGTATATTAACCTAACCATCAAAGCTCTTGCCGATTTCGGCGTTTCGGTTACATGGCAGGACCAAAACACCCTTGCCATTCCGGGCGGACAAAGCTATCGGGCAAGAGAGATCACAGTGGAAGGCGATTATTCGAATGCCGCATTCTTTTCCGCCTTTTCTGCACTCGGAGAAACTGTCCGTGTCACAGGACTTGACAATGCTTCCCTGCAAGGCGATCGCATTTATATTGATTATTTTGAAGCACTCAAAGAAAGAACGCCCACCCTCTCGCTTGCCGACTGCCCCGATCTCGGACCTATCCTATTTGCTCTTGCAGGCGTGCAAAACGGCGCACATTTTACCGATACCGCACGCCTTCGCATCAAAGAAAGCGACCGCGCCGCCTGCATGGCAGAAGAGCTAAAAAAATTCGGCATCGGCTGTGACGTCGGCGAAAACGATGTCATGATCCGTCCCGCCAAACTCGCACCGCCAAGCCAAATCCTTTACGGACACAACGACCACCGCATCGTTATGGCGCTGTCCGTTCTGTTAAGTCTGACAGGCGGCGAGATCGAAGGCGCTGAAGCGGTTGCCAAAAGTATGCCCGATTTTTTCGAGCGTCTTGCTTCGCTCGGCATCAAAATGCAAATAAACTAACCCAATCGAAAGAAGAAACACCATGCAACTTGTTCAAAAAGAAAAAACCATTCTCATTGTCGGTCTCGGTCTGATCGGCGGAAGCTATGCCAAAGGACTCAAAAAACTCGGCTTCCGCGTGATTGCCATTGACATACGAAAAGAAGCCATTGACTATGCCCTGCAAAACGGCATCATTGATGATGGCTACACCGAAAACTCGCCCGAAGCCATCGGCAAAGCCGATATTGCGGTGTTTGCGCTCTACCCCAAGGTGTTTGTCAAATGGGTCGAAGAGAATCAACAGCACTTCCGCCCAGGCACACTCCTCACCGATGTTACCGGTGTCAAAAGCTGTCTGGTTTACGAGATTCAAGAAAAACTCCGCAAAGATCTCGAGTTTATCGCGGCACACCCCATGGCAGGTAAAGAAGTCTATGGCGTGGAAAACAGCGATGATGCCATCTTCCGCGGTGCCAACTATATCGTCGTTCCCACCGAGCATAACACCAAGGAAGCGGTTGAAACCTGCAAAGACATCGGCAAACTGCTCGGCTTCCAAAGAGTTTCCGA
The DNA here is from genome assembly GCA_017395715.1 of Clostridia bacterium. GTDB lineage: Bacteria > Bacillota > Clostridia > Oscillospirales > CAG-272 > RGIG1993. Next base: position 7,273 of record JAFQNZ010000260.1, read on the forward strand.
GTTATCTCCCGAAGCACATGACGAAATGATCGGCTTTGTGTCACAGCTCACCCACGCCATTGCGGTGAGTCTTATGACCTCTTGTGACAATGAAGAGCTTGTCAACTATACAGGCGACTCCTTCCGCGATCTCACCCGCATTGCCCGTATCAACGATGCCATGTGGAGCGAGCTGTTCCTTTTGAACAAAGATGCGCTCCTTGCCAAAATGGATATTTTTATGAAAGAATTTTTGGATTTAAGAGAAGCACTTAACCAAGAGGACAGCGAAAAAATCCGCGAGAAAATGCGTCTTTCCACCGCACGGCGCGCCCTGTTTGATAAAAAATAAGACAAAACCGAACCGTACCTGATTCGATTTTATATATCATTTCAAAAAAGAAGGTATTTATTATGAACATGAATTTCGAAAGAAAACTTGCCATCCCCATGGAGGTCAAAGAAATGTACCCCTTAACGGGAGATATGGCAAAAATCGTTGACACCCGCGCACAGGAAATCAAAAACATTCTTTCCGGCAAGAGTAACAAGCTCATGCTCGTCATCGGCCCTTGCTCTGCCGACAATGAAGACAGCGTGATCGACTATATCAGCCGCCTTGCCAAAGTACAGGAACAGGTGAAGGATCAGATCTTCATCATCCCCCGCATCTATACCAACAAACCGAGAACCACAGGCGACGGCTACAAGGGTATGCTCCATCAGCCCGACCCCACCGAAAAGCCGGATATGTTCAAGGTGAAGAAGGCGGAAGCTCTCTTTCAGCTGAGGGTATGCTCTCGTGGAATGCGAGCAC
>JAFQNZ010000033.1 GCA_017395715.1 Clostridia bacterium
AATTTGTTTTTCTGTCTTGCCGCATCAGGACGGAAAAGGTGGTTGTTTTCCTGAAAAACCAAACACCGCAATTATTTTTTTTCATCAGAAAGGAATCATCATTATGAAAACAGTAAAACACATCTCGGTGCTTCTCGCTGTGCTCATGGTTTTTTCTCTTGCTGCTGCTTGCTTCACAGTTAGCGCAGAAGAGGCAATTCCTGAATTCAGCCCCTGCATCACCCAGCAAGGCCCCGGCACCGCAACCACCCTCGGCACAATCGATTATACTGCGTTTATTTCTGCAAGAGAAAGCAAAACCGCCGATAAGATTGACTATCGTTTCCTCCTTGTTGCCGACCAAGATACCTTTAAGGCTGCGCAGAATGCTAAACTTGTTATTTCGTTCGCCAAGGGCGGTGAAGTTGTAAAGACTCTTACCAAGGACGTTTTGACCGAGCTTGATGTTTATGCTTCGGTTACGGCTCTTCGCAGCAACTACGTCGCATTTGAGACTTGTCTGCTTACCGGTATCGTTATTACCGACGTTCCTGTGAATGCTTGGGATAAGGTTACCGTAACACTCGTTGACGATACGGCTTCCCTCGCACAGGGTCAGGTTGCCGCTTCCGACGTTTTGGTTGAAGGTTACAACGGAACACTGATGCCTGAGACTCACCTCAACTTCTACTTTGAGGTGTCCAACCAAGATGGTTCAAAGTGTCTTGTTTATTGGTTCCATGATACCTACGGCGGCGTGAATACGGTAACCAATATCGCTGACGGTACTTACAAAGCTGTTCTTACCATCGAAGGCGTAGAATACAAAGATTTGGTTGTTTCGGCTGTAGGTAGATACCTTGTCATCAATCTTGAAGCTTCAGGCATTACCGGTTTTGCGAAGGGTGAACAATATACTTGCTCGATTGCTGTTAACGACTTGGACGGCAACTGTGTTTATTACACCAACGACTATGATGCCGGTAGTTACCAAAATCCTTCTGCAGGATGCCCGTTTGACCTTCCCAACGCCTAATAACAGCTTTACGAGGGCAATGCAAGGCATTTGGAGGATGTTACCAACAAGCATCCAACTCCCCGCATAATTCCTAAATCCAAAAAGCACGAACTTCGGTTCGTGCTTTTTTGTTTATGGGGTTGAAAAAGGGCTTGATACGCTGATTGTGACGCACGGGGAGGATGCCGTGGGTTTACTTGGCTGTTTGGCAGTCTTACAGGCACACAGAGGGCAGGGAATAGCCACGCGCCTTGTTCGATATGCCACAGAGTATCTTGCGCGTACAGGAGCAAAATTTGCCTTTGTGGGCTATACCTATTCTGGCATGGAGCGCCTTTACGGCAAATGCGGGTATAAGATCAGTTCCTATTATTTGATGGGGAAGAAAACACTGCAATAAAAAACAGCACCCGTGGGTGCTGTTCAAACTGAAGACAAAGTCACCTTGAGAAAAGGTGGCGTTGTTTTTGGATATAGATATAATCAGTAAATCAAATATTATTTGTTTATCAATGCCCTCCTCATCCGTCACCTTCGGTGACACCTTCTCCCCCGGAGAAGGTATTGGCACGGATGCTCTTTTATACAATCAAATCTCGTTAGAATCACTTGGTTAAACAAAAAAGCAGTCCCGTCAGAGCCTTCTCCGGGGGAGAAGGGGGACCACGACAGTGGTGGATGAGGAGGGCATCATGTTGAGTATAAACTTTGATTTGTCTATCTTAACAACACAAAAAGGAATCTCACTTTTTGGCAAGATTCCTTTTGTCTTCACTCTGAACAGCACCCGTGGGTGCTGTTTTCTTATTTGGCTAAGTAATTCTTCACGCCTTGGGCAAGGCATTTGGCGAGGGTGGCTTGCCATGCGGGATCGATCAACTTTTTAAGGTCGCTGTTATTTGACATAAACGCAGATTCCACAAGCACCGAGGGAATGCCTGTTTTCAAAACGGCAAGCTCTTGGGTGTTGTATTTGTTTGTGGGCAGTGGGCTTGTGCCGAGTGCTTTGTGGGTGGCGTCAAAAAGTTTTTCGGCAAGGGTAACCGATTTTGGGGTATAGCCTGTCATTTGGGTTGAGAGTATGTAAAATCTTGTGCCTGTTATGGTGGTATTGGTGTTGGTGTTGCAATGGATCGAAACCACAAGGTCGATTTCATCCTTATGATCGCGGATGAAGAGGTTTCTGCCGTTGACATCAAACGGGGTAGAGGAGTCGTTTAAGTAGCGGTTCGCGGGCAGATTATCGCCGTCATGTGTCATAATTACGTTGTAGCCGAGGGCGATGAGTTCGTCTTTCAGTTTAAAGGCGATGGCGAGATTGATGAGATCTTCTTCATACGAAACGCCGTTCAAAACGCGGCAAGCACCGGGATCGGTAAAGCCATGACCGGGGTCGATGCAGATCGTGGGGGCATCGGGTTGGACGGTCGGCTTGGAGCTTTGCGGTGTTTGGGCGGTGGTTACGGGTGAAGTGGACGTGATCGGCACCTGCGTGGTTGTGGTGGGTGCTTCTGTCACTTTCGGCACTTTTGTGGTGTTAGGTGTTTGGGTAGTTATTGGCGCACTTGACGGGGCGGGGGTTTTGGTCGTGGAGAGTGTTTGGGACGTGGTGATTGGTTTTATTGTGTTGATAATCGGCTCAGTGGTCGTGCTGCCTGCGGTGGTATTGGGTACACTTGATGAAGTGAAGGCGGCTGTAAACTCAATATCCAAATAAATGCAGACCGACAACAAAATGATGATCAAAACAAGAAGCATGACGACGATCCACGACATTGTGTTTTTTGTCAAGATGCACACCTCCTTCGGAAAAAGTTTACTCTATTATATACTAAAACTTACCGAAATATATGAACAATATGTTAAAACAAGAGAATTTTTCATTGCCTTTTTCTGACATACAAGGGAGGATTGTCCTCTCGCTCGCTATCGCGGGAGCTGTCTTGGAAGGAGAGCTCCCGCGAAGCTTGGAGGGCGTCAAAAATGCTTTCGCATTCTTTCGAGTGCGCCTTTTTCAAGGCGGGAGACTTGCGCTTGCGAAATACCGATCTCGGCGGCAATCTCCATTTGCGTTTTGCCCTTGAAAAAGCGCATATCAATGATCTTGCGCTCTCGTTCGCTGAGTGCCTTGAGCGCTTCGCCGAGCGAAATGTCTTCAAGGAGCGCTTCGTCGGTGGAGGACAGATCGCTTAACTGATCCATGATATAGATATTATCGCCTGAGGAGGAGTCGGAATAGACCGGCTCATAAAGCGAGACCGGCTCCACGATGGCTTCGAGTGCTTCGGCGATTTCCTCGGGCGTGTTGTGTTCGCCTTCTTTTTCAAGCTCGGCTGCAATTTCCACAACGGTGGGCTCGGCTGACATTTTGCGAAGGAGCCTGTCGCGTGCTTGCAGAGCTTTATAAGCTGTATCACGCATCGAACGTGACACGCGGATGGCGTTATTGTCGCGCAGATAGCGGCGGATCTCGCCAATGATCATGGGTACGGCGTAGGTCGAGAATTTGACATCCAGCTCGGTGTTGAAATGATCCACCGCTTTGATGAGCCCGATACAGCCGACTTGAAAGAGATCATCCATATTCTCGCCTCTTGCGGCAAAGCGCTGAATGATGCTCAAAACGAGGCGCAGATTGCCGTCGATGAGTTCCTGTCTTGCTTTTCGGTCTCCGTTTTTTGCCTGTATCAAAAGGGTCTTTTTTTCCTCGTCGGAAAGGGTTTTTAATTTGGCGGTGTTGACACCGCAGATCTCCACCTTGTTATAGTACATAAAGTCCCTCGCTTCGTTTGGTTCCTGTATCAAAAAGTATTGCCGAGGGGGCTTTCTCTTTATGCGAAATTGGGTGTGCCTATTTTTGGAAAGAAAACCGAGCAGAGAAATCCTCTGCTCGGTTTTCTATTACCAATTGTCTTTGGTTTTGTCTTCGGGGATGACTTCATTCATGGCGACGATGGCGCATTCGATCATATCGTCATCCGGCTCAACGGTGGTGATATGCTGCAGCCACACGCCGGGGGCGGAGATGATGCGTGTGAAGGCGTTGTCTTTTCTGCCGGCAAGCTTGATAAGTTCGTAGCCGATGCCGACGGTGAGAGGCAGACGCACGATCAATAAGAGAATGCGAATCCAAAGCGCCACGGAAGCGGGAATGAAAATACCGAGGAAAAAGCTGACAAGAAGCACGAGGATCAAAAATGATGTACCGCAGCGGGGGTGGAAGCGACGCTGTGTGCGGAT
>JAFQNZ010000261.1 GCA_017395715.1 Clostridia bacterium
GAGAACACCGCCGACGCCGATGGTGACGCCGTAGCAAATCATGGAGATGTTGTGCATGATGGGACCCATGACACCGCCCCAGAACTGCGCTTTGAACTGCTTATCGCGCATATCGTTATTGAGCTCTTCAAATTCTTCCACGCATTCGTCTTCGTGGTTGAAGACCTTGATGACCTTTTGGCCTGTGATGGTTTCTTCCATATAGCCGTTCACAGCGCCAAGGGCGGCTTGCTGACTGCCGTAATACTTGGAGGAGCGCTTGGCTACCATGGCGGCGCCGAGGGTTAAAAGCGGGAAGAATAAGACGGTCACAACGGTCAAGATCCAGCTTGTGGTAATCATGAAGACAAATGTGCCAAGCAGATTGATGATGCCTGAAACAAGCGAGGTGAGCGAGTTGTTCAGCATCACGTCGATGTTATCGACGTCGTTGGTGAAGCGCGACATCAGCTCGCCCGTGGGGTGCGAGTCATAATAGCGCACCGAGAGGGTCTGCAGTTTCACGAACAGATCGTTTCGGATCTTTTCCACCGAGCCGAGCGAGATCGAAAGCATCAGTCGGGCTTGCAGATAAGTACAAAGAACGCCGACAAGGTAGATGATGGCAAGGATCGCAATGGCGGTGAAGATATACGCCATGACAGGGCTGTCGATCAAGTTACCGAAAGGATCGACAAACTTTGTGACAAAGCGGTCGGCGATACGCTCGGGAAAGCTCGGGTCGATCGGCGCGTCGGGCTTGACGGCAAGGGTTAAGTGGTTGATGATCGGCGCGAGCATATACGAGCCGAGCAGGGTAGTGACCGTCGATACGATCATGCAGAGGAAAACGAGCGCGAAACGGCCTTTGTAGGGGGAGAGATACTTGAGAATGCGGCGGATGGTGCCTTTGGTATTCTTGGGCTTGCCTTTGGCGCGCATATGGCGGTTGCCGGGAGGGCCTCCTCTGCCGGGGCCACCGGGTCCGGGTCTGCCCATTCCGCCATGTGCGGAGGCTGTGCTGTTATATTGCTTTTGGAGCTGTTCGAGTGTTCTTGCCATATTACACACCCTCCTTTTTACGCATATCGGCTTGCGATTCGTAGATCTCAAGATATTCGGGGCAGTTTACAAGGAGTTCGTCATGCTTGCCCATGCCGACGATTCTGCCCTCGTTCATCACGATGATGGCATCGGCATCCATGACCGAGCCAATGCGCTGAGCAATGATGATCTTGGTGGAAGCCTTCAGCTCCTCGCGGAAGGCGCGGCGGATCTGCGCCTCAGTGGCGGTATCCACAGCGGAAGTGGAGTCATCGAGAATGATGATCTTCGGCTTTTTGAGAAGTGTTCGGGCAATGCAAAGGCGCTGACGCTGACCGCCCGACACGTTTCTGCCGCCGCGCTCCAGCATACTGTCATAGCCATCGGTGAAGGATGTGATGAACTTATCTGCCTGCGCGCTCATAGCGGCTTCGCGGAGTTCTTCTTCGGTGGCGTTGGGGTCACCCCAACGCAAGTTTTCGGCAATACTGCCCGAGAACAGGGTATTCTTTTGCAGAACCATGCCTACGCCGTCGCGCAGGTTCACCAGTGAATAGTCTTTGACGTTCACGCCGTCAACAAGCACTTCGCCCTCGTCAACATCGTAAAGACGGGGGATGAGCGAGACAAGGGTAGTTTTGCCGCAGCCTGTTGAGCCGATGATGCCTACTGTACTGCCCGGCTCGATGGTGAGATTGATGTGGTTCAGCACACTTTCTTCACTGTGTTTATAGTAACGGAAGGATACATCCTTAAATTCGATCTTGCCTTCGGTGAGAGCAAGGTCGGGATGCTGTGCGTCTTTGTCGGTGAGATCGACCTCTTCGTCCAGCACCTCGCGGATACGGCGGGCGGAGGCAAGCGCACGGGAGGAGAACATAAGCAGCATGGTGACTGTCATCAAGGAGGAGAGAATCTGCGTGGTGTAACTGATGAATGCCGAAAGGTCGCCGATCTCCATGCCGAAATCGAGCACAATCGAGCCGCCAAACCAAATGACGGCAAGAATGGTGAAGTTCATGATAAGCGTCATGATGGGGGAAATGAAGATCATCAGCTTCATGGCGGAATAGCCTGCATTCTTCAGTTCGCTGTTGGCAGTTTTGAACTTTTCCACCTCATAGTCCTCGCGCACAAAGCTTTTGACAACGCGCACGTTGGTGATGCTTTCCTGCACGGTGGAGTTCAGCGCGTCGATCTTTTTTTGCTGTTTGGAAAAACGGAAAAAGCCTGTTTTGATGATGAGTCCAACGGTTAAGAGCAGCAGCGGGATCGAAACGGCAAGCACCACAGAAAGCGAGGGCTTCAAAGAGATTGCCATAATCAGAGCGGCAATCAGCATACCGGGTGCGCGCAGCGCCATGCGGAGCAGCATATTCACAAAGTTTTGAAGCTGGGTAACGTCGTTGGTAAGGCGGGTCACAAGCGAGCCTGTGGAGTATTTGTCGATGCTTGAAAACGAGTAGGTTTGCACCTTGGCAAAGGCATCGGCACGCAAATCTGCGGCAAAGTTGACCGAGGCTTTTGCGCCAAAATACGCGCCGCCCACGCCACCTGCCATCATAATAGCGGCGGTGAGGATCATAAGCCCCATGACACCGAGGCTGGAGGCAACGGTGAGTTCGCCGCGGTTGGCAAGGTTAATGACAACGGCAAGCAGCTTGGGCATGACCACTTCGCCAATGACTTCAATGATCATGCAGAGCGGACCGATGATAAAAAAGGGAAGATAGGGCCGTATGTATTTCATCCAGCGGTTCATCTTTCGTCCTCCTTGTTCTCCTCGCAAAATGAGGTGAGATTTTTTTTCATGCGCGAAAGGCAAGAGAAGAGAAGAGCGCGTTCGTCTTGAGAGAGTCCTTCGAGCATCTTTTCGTCCACGCCTTCAAAAAGCGTTTTGGTTTCGTCAAGAATGGCTTTGCCTTTTTCGGTGATGGCAATGCGGTTACAGCGCGTGTCGCCGTCATCGGTTGTTCTTGTGATATAGCCGTCTTTTTCCAGCTTTTTTAAGTTGTTTGCCACGGCGGCGGGGCTGACCTCAAAACGGGCGGCGATTTCTTTTTGCGAGGGCATGACGTCACAGCGAGATAGATGCACAAGAAGCCTGTGCCCGCTGTGGTGGATCTTCATGCCGCGCACCGCATTTTCAATCGCGCGGTGGTGCAGTTTGCTTGCCGCGATAAATTCGTGAACAAGCTGTTTGGTGTTCTCCATCGTTCCTCCTAAAAAATAAACCTGTTGATAATTAACGAGTTAACAATCAACAGGTTTAGTATAACAAAACCGCCGCCTTTTGTCAAGAGGCGGCAGGGATATTTATCAATATTGCGTTTAGAAAATCAAATATAATAATGCATCGATGCCCTCCTCATCCGTCACCTTTGGTGCCACCTTCTCCCTCGGAGAAGGTCTTGACAGGAGTGCTTCTTCAATCAAGCAAGTATAAATTGCTATAATTGATTAAATCAGAATGGGTTGCGCCGGAGCCTTCTCCGGGGGAGAAGGTGGATTTTACGGAGCAAAAGACGGATGATGAGGGCATTGCGTTGAGAAGAATCTGTGTTTTGAAAAACAAAAGAGTGTTCTTTTTTATTTCTCAAAGGCAGAAAGCAAGGTGTTTTTCATCACGAGGCATTTGTAGGCGTTTTCATAGTCGCCAATGGCGTTGGAAACGCTTTCCATATCGGTTAAGACATTCATGCGGAAGAGCGGGTCGCAGTAGGTGGAGGAAAAGCTTTCCACAAGCTCGAAAAGCAAGGTGGACGCGCGGCTGTTGTTGCGCGCCAGCATGGAAAGACGGGCGTTGATATGCTTTTTGTAGAGGGTGTTCGAAAACTTGATGGTGTCGTAGATCGAGGCGGCAAGGTCGTAGCGCGCCGTTTTGGTGATGTACAGCATATAGACGTAGAGGTAATATTCCACTTCTTCGGCATACGGGCTGCTCTCGGACGGAGGAAAGTCGGGCAGTTTTTCTGCCTTGGCGCGGCGAATCGCGGCAAGATGCTCGCTTGCCTTCTTTTCGATATGCGAAAGATCGTAAAGGCAAGAACGGCAGGCAATCACGGTGCGCTCAAAAAAGCTTTCTGCCGAGTGAAGCTGTTCGTCGCGGAAGAGACGGATGCCGAGATTCAACAGGCATTCGGCGGTGATAAGGGCGGCTTCGTCGTCTGAGTCAAGCTGGTTGCAAAGTGCAAGGCAGGTGGCAAAATCTCCCATGCGGTAAAGCGACTTGATCTTAGGGATCAGGTGGATCTTGCGGTAGGGCAGAACTTCTTCGGCGTCGTCAAGAAAATAGCCTGCCGAAACGCCAAGCTTTTCCGAGAGATATTGCAGTGTGGGCAGCGAGGGCAGGGCGGCGCCGTTTTCAATGCGCGAGAGCATATTGCGCGTGATGACTTCTCCACACAGCTCGGACTGTGTGATTTTTTGCGAAAGGCGAAGCTCTCGCAGTTTTTCTCCAATTGTCATGGTAAATTTCCTTAACCTTTGATGCATTGTAAAGTAACTGTATTTTACCATAAACTTTGGAAAAATGCAAGAGGGAGTTTACGTTTTGCGGAAGCCCGCTTTTTTCGACACAGACTTTCCCAAAGAAGACAAGCAATGACAACAATTTTTTCGTCGGCAAAGCCTACCGATGAAAGTGACTCTTGACAAAAGGCTTATTTGGTTGTAAAATAGAATAAAAAATACGACAGTTCGAGGTGAAATTATGATCGAAAAGTACAAGAACTTTAAGAATTGGGTGGTATATCAAATATACCCCAGAAGCTTTTTTGACTCAAACGGAGACGGCATAGGCGATCTCAACGGCATTACGGCGAAGCTGGATTACTTGAAGGAGCTTGGCGTTGACGCTGTTTGGCTTTGTCCTTGCTTCAAAAGTCCTAACGTGGATAACGGATATGATATCGCAGATTATCGACAGATCATGGACGAGTTTGGTACCTTTGATGACGCGCTCCGTCTTATCGCCGAAATCAAAAAGCGTGATATGAAGATCATTATGGACCTCGTGCCCAATCACACGTCCGATCAGCATGAGTGGTTCTTAGAGTCGAGAAAATCCAAGGACAATCCGTATAGCGACTATTATTATTGGGCAGACGAGCCTCTCAATGATTGGAGATCTGCTTTCGGCGGCAGCGCTTGGCAATATGATGACGTGAGGGGTCAATACTATCTGCATTCTTACGCGATTGAACAGCCCGATCTGAACTGGGAAAATCCCAAGGTCGTCAAGGAAATGCAGAACGTAGTTGATTTTTGGATCGATCTTGGTGTTGACGGCTTCCGTTGTGACGTGATTGACCAGATCTCCAAGGATTTTGTGAACAACAGAAACTCGTTCGGTCCAACTCTCCATGACCACATCAATCAACTCTTTGGCAGAGAAAAAACCAAGCATATCTTTACGATCGGTGAATGCTGGACGAAGGAAATCGATGAGATTTGCAGACACATCGGGCCTGACAGAGGGGAACTTTCGACCCTCTTCCAATTCGAGCATTTCGATACGGGAAGACGTAACAAGTGGGAGCCTTCGGATACCGGACTTCTGCGCGTGCGCGACGTTTTGACCAAGTGGCAGATTTTGCATCAGGAGAACGAACTGCTTCACACGCTCTTTACCGATAACCACGATAATAACTTCTACCTTTCGAGAGTCGGAAATGATAAGGAGCTTCGCTACGAAAGCGCAACCTGCATTGCTACCATGATATATCTGATGAACGGCATGCCGCTTCTTTATCAGGGACAGGAAATCGGTGCTGCAGGCTCGCACTTTGACAGCATCGACGATTTTGACGATATCGAAAGCATCAATAAGTACAACGAGCTTTTGGCGCGCGGCAAAACCAAAGAGGAAGCGCTGTTCGCCATCAATTTCGGCGGCAGAGATAACACAAGACGCCCCATGGCGTGGACTGCAGGTGAAAACGGTGGATTTACGACCGGCACGCCTTGGATACAGATGGGAAGCAGAGCTAAGGAAATTAACCTTGAGAGTGACCTTGCCAGTGAGAAGTCGGTATTCAAGTATTTCAAAGCGCTTTTCGCGCTCCGCAAGGAGATGGAAGTGCTTCGTCAGGGCGAGTTTATACCGCTTCACAAGCCGGAAGACAAATTTGCGGCATATTTGCGTAAGCTTGACGGATGCCGCGTTTGCGTTGTAACCAATTTTGATAAAACGCAAACAATCGATATCCCCGAAATGAAGGGCAAGCTTTTGCTTTCCAATTACGGCAGAGCCGACGGGGATGCCTCTGCGTTCCGTCCGTATGAAGTTGCACTTTACAGCGTAGAGTAAAGAAAAAAGGAATCTTGCCCAAAAGCAAGATTCCTTTTTGCGTTGTCAGGCTCGATAAAGCATAATAAAAACAAAGCTACCTTGCGGTGACTTTGTTTTTGTTATGAAAGGGCTACCATGGTAGCCCTTGAGAAAAACCGAGTGTGGTGTTCGGTTTCAGTGAACGCTTACCGCAGTGGAATTGCCGTTGACTGTTACGCTCCAACCGTCGAGCGAGCCGCACAGGGTTTTGACATCGCATTTTTCGCCGCTGAAGGACACCGTGCCGATAACGCCGTCAAAGGCAAACGGAACGGTGAGATTTTCGCGGTAAGGCGAGAAATCGAGCTTCTTTTCGGCGATGTTGACGCGCATGCCCGATGCTGCCAGCAGGGTTGTCCACGAGGAGAGGGGGCGGGTGTATCGGAATCCGCATTCCCAGTGATCCCAGAAATGACCAAGGTGCATCTGGTTATCGTGGATGGATTTTACTACGGTGTCGGAGATCCGGGAAAGTCCTACCGACATGGCAAGCGCGGCAAAGGCGTATCCAATGCCCGTCCAGACAGCTTCTGCCTGACAGTTTTTGTAGGTCATCACGCTGATAGGCTTGTCGGGCGGACAGGAAGCGTTCAGAAGTCCCTGCTCGGGATCGAAGTTTGCGGGGAAAATACGGCTGATCACGGCGCGGACACGGTCATCGGGGAGATTGGCGCCAATTCCTGCCATTCTCATGAACCATTCGCCGTCGATCTGGTCGGTCATGAGGGAGGAATCGACTATTGTGCCGTTTTCGTTATCGCTCTTCCAAAGATCGTAGTATTCACCGTTCCACAGACGTGCATCAAGTGAGGCAAGTCCTTTTTCAAGGATTTCGCTCCAGTGGTTTTTGCGAGAATTGTCACCAATGAGCTCGGCGATTTTGACAGCGGCACGGAGTGCGGACAGCCACAGAACCGAAATGTACACGGGTGTTCCCGAAAAATTCCATGCGTCGTAGGTGTTGCGGGTGGTTTCGGAATCCGGCAGACCGTCACCGTCGGTGTCAAGCTTTTCAATCGAATCCATCGCCTTTTGGACGGGAAGCCACAACCGTTCGAGATATCCGCGGTCGCCTGTGTAAAGATAATCGCGGTAAACCATGAGGACGAACTGGTTGTTCATGTCAACGCGGTCGAATCCGTTGTCAACGTGTTCGAGGTCGGGGGTGAAGAAATGGTGTACACGGCCGTCTGCACGCTGGAAGTCGGCGCCCATTTGCATCTGCGTTTTTTGCAGTTCGGGGAAGAGGGCAAGCAGACCGAAGGATGCGTGGTAGGTAATGTCGGTGGTATGGAAGCCACAGTAACCGAGCCCCTCCCAAAGTCCGAATTTTCCGTCGCGCAGATACCACGAATCCTTGACGATGGTTGAAAGATGCGTGGACCATGCGTCGGGATAGAAGTCGGGCATATCGGTGTTGTAGAGAATATCTGCGAAGGAGACGGCTTTTTCAGCAATTTCCGGAGTGGATGCGAGAAATCTGTTGGCTTCGCGGGCGTCGGAGAAGTGGTTTTCGTAGTAGTGACCGAGACGCACATGATAGGGGCTAAAGTGGTTCGGGAAATACCATGAAAGAATGAAACGCACCGTCTTTTTCTCACCCGAAGCAAGCGTTACCTTGGAGCAAAGCGCGCAGGAACCGAAATCGTTGCCCATTTTGTCCATGCACTTTCTTATGGTTGCAAGGAAGAGTCTCTTTTCTTCAAGTTTTGACGGGAATCCTTCCTTCACGTGAGTGAGACGTTCAAGATGAGATTTGGCGAAAGGATATTCACGGAGTTCGCTTATGTATCGGTCGAGCGCTTCTTCGGTGAGGTCGTTGACTTTTGGCGGTATCTCTTCGGGTCGGCGGTTTATTTTGGTGTTTGGGAGGCATCCTTTATCGCGGAATCCGAAGAGGAATGATTCCTGTGTTACACCGAGCGGAGTTCCCGTGACGTATTCGCGCAGAAAACGGAAATGCTCGGCTGTGATGTACGAAATTTCACCGCCCTGAGCCGACAGACAGACCGATCCGCGGTTGGCTTCGGTGAAATTTGCATTCCAGTGATAAACAGCAGGTGTGTTCAGGAATATGCCGGTTATGTCGTTGTCATGATAAAGCTCGTTCACGCATCCGCCGCGGTTGCAGAAGTTTGGCTCAAGAGAGGAAAGAAGGCTGACGGTGAGTTCTTTATCGGTGGGATTTTCAAGTGTAAAATCGAGATAGAAGCCCGGAGTTGAGCTGGCTTTGTAATCGTGGGGCACAAAAGGAGAAATTGCACGCAGTTTAACGTCTGCCGCAAGAGCGGAGTCACCGTAAGACATATCGCACACGGGAAAACGCCCGTCAAAGGTGATCTCGGAAACGGGTTTGTTCCATGCGAACATGCGGTATGAGAAGTCGTCGGCAGAGGTTTTCATGCCAAGTTTGCGCACAATGGGAGCGCATCCGTTTTTCTGAACGCGTACCCAAAAGGAAAGCGCACCTGTGCTTCCTTCGCCGTCGTCGGCTTTTCTTTCAAACAGTTTTGTGGTCCATCGCGGAGGGTTTGCGATCTGCCACTGATGGAATTCGCCGTCGGGGAAAAGCTCTACCGAGCCTGTTCCGATACCGCCAAGAGCAATACCGCATTCTTGTGCTTTGTGAGAAATGATCTTTGCCATATATCCTCCTTGAGTATGGTGATGTCATTATTATAGCACACGAAAAAATGAATTGCAAGTTTATCTGAGGGGTTGGGCATGAATGGAAAAAGGCTACCACATGGTAGCCCTAAAATTATATCAGATATGCAACAACACAGGCGATGACAACCAAAGCCGATACCACAAGACCGAGGCAACCGACGGATTCTTGCTGGGGTGTGTAGTTGGTCTGTCGTTTAGCATTGCGTGTGGTTGGTTGTGTGGTGCTTGATTGGCGCACTTGTATCGTTTGTTTTCTCAATAGTGCAAGAGGATCTGTCCGGTTTAGGATTCGTTCCCTGAACGATTCGACAAAATCGATATCTTCTTCTGTGCAGACGTCATAGTCAAGCGGTTCGTCAGAATGAGCGATTTCGTTTCGGGCGTTACGTACTTTCTTTAAGTGGTTATAATCGGATGTCCAGTTTTTTACTTTGAAAGTGCCTTGATAGCTGTTCTGTTCCATATCTTCCAGGTATAACGTGACACCGAGCCTATTATCCGGAGTGGTTCCGTAGATATCTCTGCATAAGCGATCAAGCTTCTTAAACTTGTCAAAAAACGCATAATTCAAATTGCTCATGGGGCCTCCTTGGCTTTGTTGTAGGGGGATTCTGAACCCTGCTTTGTCAATCAATCAAGGCGAAGCCTTGTATATCATCCGCAACTTGTTGCGGTATTGCGAACAAAAGGTGTCCGCTTTTCTCCGGTGCATCCGCTCGACAAATTCCAATTTATCAAATAGCTTTTATTATTTCTCTCACATCTTTTTTGCTTGATAACCAAATAACTTTGTTCTCATATTTATCTAAAATGGTCTTTATTTCTTTTAGGTTTTTATTTTGAAAAGTCTCTGTCCATTTCAACAAGTTATAGACTGATTTCAGCGTTTCTCTTTTTCCTTTTTGTATTCCAAACTTTCTTTTTATAGATCGTATAATAATTCTACTCTTATACAAATATCTTGGCATATCCAAAACATAGATTATATCTGCTTCGTCAAAACTTTGCTGCACCCATGCGTAATATACACCCTCAATTACCCATTCATTATTGTTTAAGATTTCCTGCAACAATGCGTTTCTTTCTTCAAGTGGTCTTTTTGTTCCATATCCTTCGGCGTTATTATCCCATTGAATATCATCTAAATCAAAATGCGGAATGTTGTATTTCTTTGCAAGAGCATTTGCTAAATAAGTTTTTCCAGAACCACTGCACCCAATTATATGTATTTTCACGAAACAACACCTCCACTAAATTCTTATTTATCGGTTAGATTATATCACACAATCGCAAACAAATCAAGGTACAAGCCGTGTATATCATAAATGATGCATCGCCTGCGGCGACATGATGCGTTTGCGTCGCAAATATGATGTTGCTCCC
>JAFQNZ010000262.1 GCA_017395715.1 Clostridia bacterium
GTTGGCAATCAGTTCAAGGTTAGACGTACCGAGCGCGATTTTCGCTTCAATGGTCGCACCGAGGTAAAGACCTGTGGCATAACCCACACAGTAAAAGCCGAGGAGGTAGAAATCGTTACCCAGCGTGCCGATGATGGTGGAAATGGCAAGACCCCAGATCAGGCATTCCACAAAGCCGAGCAAAGCTGCGCGAAGACTCTGCCCTTTGACCATCAAAACCGTTTTGAGCGATTGAATGGTGATCTCCACGATCTTGGCAAAGCAAACAAGAAGCCATACCAAAATCGGCGAAATGGATTCAAGAAATTCCAAAAATTCTGTCATTTGAAAAACTCCTTTGAAAAAAATAAAAAAAATGTAAAAAAAATCCGTTTCGGATTGATTTTTTAAGATAGATTTGTATAAGAGATATTGACAAACATGTTGTCACATGCTATAATATTGTCTGTAAAAATATCGAAGAAAGGAGATATTGTTATGAAAAAGAAAATTGATTCCGCACTGTTTTCCTCGATCCTCTACATTGTAGCCGGTATCCTTTTGGCAGTTATGCCCGGTGATTTCATGAAGTGGGCTCTGCTTGCAATCGGTATCTTCTTCATCGTTTCCGGTATTCTCGAAATGGTGAAAAAGAATTGGGTTGGCGGCGTAGTCAGCATCGCTATCGGTGTTGCTATCATCGTTCTTGAATGGTTCATCCTTAAGTGGATCTTCATCGTTCTTGGTGTTCTCATCGCCCTCAAGGGTGTTGTGGCACTCATCAACGCCATCAAGTACAACACCACCGTTCTCGGCCTTCTCTTCCCGATCCTCACCATCATTGCAGGTATTGGTATCGCATTTGGTGGTCTTGCCGGCATTATGCTCATCATTGCAGGTATCTTCCTCGCAGTGAACGGCGTTATCGGCCTCATCGGTGCTCTCAAGAAGTAATTCGAGTACATCAAAAAAAGATTGTCGCTTATGCGGCAATCTTTTTTTGTTTGCCCGACTGTTTTATTATACATGATTTTACAAGTCTTTTCAAGAGTCTTTTTTCCGAAATATTGCTTCACAGAGAAAATGTGTTAAATCGGAGTATTACCGTAACGAAAAAATCCGTGAGTGAAGCAGCGGGTACACCGCCAATACAAGCGCAATTTTCACGCCATCCGGCAAAAGAAACGGCAAAACAACAGCCGACAAGGCTTCTCCAAGCCCGGCATCGGTTAAAACACAAAAGCCGATAAGCCCAAAGGCGTACAAAACCAATAAGCCGCCAAGCATGCCCACAAGCACAAGAAAAAGCCTTCCGCGGCTCTTCCCGGCAGCCAACGACACAATCAAAACCGCAGGCAGATAGCCCCACAAAAAGCCACCGCTCGGCGACACAAAGGCATACGCACCTCCGGTAAACGAAGAAAACACAGGAAGCCCCACAGCACCGATAGCAAGATACACCGCCGTTGCCGTCAGTGCCACTTTCACAGGCGAAAGTGACGCCACCAAAAAAAGGGCAAACACCGATAACGTAATCGGAACGGTTCCCAACGGAATTGTGATGGGAGACAGCACGCATAAAACAGCCGCCATCATGGCAGAATATCCCATAACACGCAAACGGTTTCGATTTTTCTGCATCTCATCACACGCCTTTCTTGTGTTTTCACCAAACGATATCCCATTTTACCATGCTTTCGCACAAAATGCAATAACTTTCCAAATTCCCCGCGGCGTGAAACCAAACTTTCGGGACACACTGTCTGTATCACCCAAAAGGAGTTCCGATGAAACAGTCAAACGCCCTACCCTCTCGCGATCCGTTATTGATATTCAGCCTTGCCGCCATTAGCTTTTCCTTTGGATTCTTTTCTTATCTCGGTATTGAAAAACTGTATAAAAGCCAGATCAGCCACTCACCAACCCATTGGTCAATGGGGCTTGTGGCAGGACTTTCCTTTCTCTTTCTCTTGGCGCTTGATAAAAAAAAGCTGCCGCTTTTCGTCAAAGCCGTTGCGGGCGGTCTTTTCATCACCCTGCTCGAGCTTTTCGCAGGAATCATTCTCAATCTGCATTTTCACTTGGGTGTATGGGATTACAGTCGCAGCTTCGGCGATTTCAAAGGGCAGATCTGCCCTCTCTTTTCTCTGGTATGGTGCGCCGCCTCGTTTGCCGTCATTGCCGCCAACCGTCTTTTGATTCGTTTGGTTTTTTACGCTTTCGGAGAAAAAACACCGTTTCGCGGTTGACAAAATATCCCTTTTGGGGTATAATAGAATGATTTTAGTCAGAAAAGGAGCATTGTATGGCAACCGTTTTGAAACAGTCGCGCCGCTTTTGCGAAAGCATTTGGTTTAGCCTTCTCTTGTTTGCGTATGCCGCTTTGATCGTACTCGTCAAGGGTGAGGTTTGGGGCATTCTGTCTTTTGCCTTTATCATTTCGCTTCTTTTGGTGGTATGTGAGGATATCACGGTCACAACGCTTCCTTTTTTGCTCGCCTGCACCTTTGTCTTAAAGTGCTATAACTCCTTTAATACCTTTATTGTTTTCGCACCGCTCGGCGTAATTCCGATTGGCGCGTTTCTCTTCCACTTTATCAAATACCGCCGCCCTTATAAAATCGGCAAAAGCTTTTTCGGTATTGCAGCCGTCGCCGTTGCCATCACGGCAGGCGGTGCGCTTTTCGTATCGCCCGAGGATTACCTGTCCGGCACCTCGCTGTTTTACATAGCGGGGCTGGGCATCGGCATGGTCGCCACCTATCTTCTGATGAAATCGCAGTTTGTCGAACGGGATACCTATTCGCTCCGCGAGCGCCTGTTTGCTATCTTTTTCATCGCCGGTCTGTTCGGCGTTTTTATGATCGGCGCACATTATGTGGAAAACTTCCAAGCCCTTTGGGAAGCGGGGACCATCAACATCCAGTGGTCAAACAACCTTTCCACCCTGATGATGTTCTTCTTGCCGATTCCCTTTTATTATGCGCTCAGTAAAAACCGTCTTTTTATCTTCTTCGGGTTTCTTTTCTACCTTGCCATCGTGATGACAGGCTCACGCGGCGGACTTGTCATGGGCGGTATCGAGCTCTTCCTCTGCTGTCTTTTTGTTTCGGTGTACGACAAACCCCTGCGCTATGTCACCTTCTTTTTGTGCGCGGCGGGGCTTGTGTTCCTTGCCATGAATATCAAAGAGTTTCTTCATGTCTTTACCGCATCCGACAGTCTTTCGCTCATCTCCGAAAAAGAACCGCGTGTTAACCTGATGATCCGCGCCGTTAAGGATTTTCTTTCGAATCCCCTCTTCGGGCGGGGTCTTGGTTATACCGGCAACATTGATTTTTACAGTCCGGTCAAAGGTGCTGCCAACTGGTATCACATGATGCCCTTCCAGATCATCGGCAGTCTCGGACTTGTCGGTGTTGCGGCTTACGGCTATCAGTTTTTCGGAAGAATCCGTTTGATCTTCAAAAAACCTTCCCCCTCTTCTCTTACGCTCGGTCTTTCCTATGCGGGCATTCTTCTCATGTCCATGGTCAATCCCGGCGAATTCTGCCCCATTCCCTATGAGCTTCTCGCGGTTCTCCTCTTCATCTTCTTGGAACTGCCCAACGAAAGCCAACCCGCAAACGCCTTTTTGACGGTAAAAGAATAAACAAAAATGCTGTTTCATCGAACAGCATTTTTTCATATCTCCAATTTGATCGCTTTGCCTGTTTTGCGCGATTTTTCGGCGGCAAATACCGCAAGATGCCCGGCAAGAGAATCGCCAAGCTCTGTGCAGGATCGCGAAGGCACTCCGCCCTTGATGTAGTGGCAGAAGTCAAGTTTTTTGAAAAATATAAAGAAAAAAACTTGTCGAAAGGACAAGTTTGTTCACATATTATTCACAAGCAAGGTGTATAATCAAATCAAATTGCAAAACTCGGAAAGGTATATCATGTCAAAAGAAAATAAAAAAGTAAACTGCGCGCCTGCCTGCAAAAAAACATCCATCGGCGGTCAGGCTTTGATGGAAGGCATTATGATGCGCGGTCCCGAAAAAACTGCCATGGCAGTTCGCAATGCCAAAGGCAAAATCATCTTAGAGACAAGCGAAAATCCCAAGCCCTCCAAGGTATCCAAAGTGCCTTTTCTGCGCGGCATTTTCAATATGGTGTCTTCTTTGAAGGTGGGATATAAATACCTCATGCGCTCGGCAGACATCGCCATTGCCGATGCCGAGGAACTCGACCGCGAGGAAAAAGAAGCAAAAGAACAGGCAAAAGTCGAAACTGTCGAAACAACAGAAACAGTTGAAACAGTTGAAACAGTCGAAACAGTCGAAACAGTTGAAGTAGTTGAGCCCGAAACGCCGGCAGAAGAGACAGCACCCGTAGAAAAGCCCGTTACAGAAGACACCAAGGAAGAAAAGAAAACAAGCTTTGCCACCACGGTGGCCATGATTCTCGCCGTCATTTTCGGCGTCGCTCTCGCCATTGGACTTTTCATTGCCCTGCCCGCTACCCTCTACAAGCTTCTTGATATGGCAGTTCCTGCCAACCTCTCTGCCAAAACCGTCGGTATGTCGATCTTCCGCTCGGCTTTTGAAGCAGTCTTCAAGATCATTCTGCTTGTTATCTATATGCTCGCCGTTTCGCGTATGAAGGAAATCCGCCGCGTCTTTATGTACCACGGTGCCGAGCATAAAACCATTTTCTGCTACGA
>JAFQNZ010000034.1 GCA_017395715.1 Clostridia bacterium
GCTTGGGGCAAAATCGTCGTTAATGTAAACGGAAGTAACGAGTGCGGACATAACGATTTCACGCTGGGAAATACCGTAAAGTGCAGAGTTTAGCGTAATGTATTCAGAGTGCTGCGACCGCGAGATCGTGGACGAGGGCTTAAAGTATGTGCATAACGATACCTGCTATCCTGCACTTCTTGTCATCGGGCAGTTTATCCACGCCTTAAAAAGCGGAAAGTACGACTTGAACCGCACAGCGCTTCTGCTTACCCAAACGGGTGGCGGCTGCCGTGCTTCCAATTACATTCACCTTTTGCGCAAAGCGCTTGTCAAGGCGGGCTTTGCTCACGTGCCTGTGATCTCACTGAACCCTGCGGGGCTTGAAAAGAACGAGGGTTTTGTCATTAACCTCACCATGATCCGCCGCGCGCTTGCCGGCGTGATCTATGGCGATGCGCTCATGCTTCTTGCCAATCAGACAAGAGCGTATGAAACGATCCCCGGCGCGACCGATGCGCTTCTTGAGCGTTATGTCACCATGACATCCGATGCGCTCAGCCGCGGTAAGCTGGTTTCGATGCACAAGATCAAAAAGACAGTGAAGGCGATGGTGAAGGATTTTGCCGCCATCCCGCTTCACAGAACGCCCAAACCCAAGGTGGGCATTGTGGGTGAGATCTACGTGAAGTATTCACCTCTTGCCAATAACGATCTTGAAGCGTTTTTACACAGCCAAGGCTGTGAAGTGAATGTGCCGGGACTTCTCGGCTTTTTGCAGTATATATTTGATAACAACATTCAGGACGTGAAGCTGTACGGCGGCAAGAAGAGTTTTCTCTATATCAACAAGCTTCTTCGTTGGTATCTTGCCCGTTACGAAAAAGTGATTCGCAAGGCTGTGACAAAGGGAAGCGATCTGTTCTGCCCCGCGCCACACTCTCACGTGAGAGCGCTTGGCGACGACATGATCGGGCTTGGCTGCAAGATGGGCGAGGGCTGGCTTTTGACAGCGGAGATGATGGAGCTTTGCGAGTCGGGCTACGAAAACATCGTATGCGTACAGCCCTTTGGCTGTTTGCCCAATCACATTGTGGGTAAGGGCATGGTGCGAAAGCTCCGCGAGGTCTATCCGAATGCCAACATTGTGGCAGTTGACTACGACCCCGGTGCCACGCGCGTCAACCAAGAAAACCGCATCAAGCTGATGCTCTCGGTGGCAAGAGAAAACCTTGCCGAGAAGGAAAAAGAAACCGTATAAAAACAAATCGCTCTTGCGTTTGCAAGGGCGGTTTTTTTGTAAGAGATGAATTCGAGAAAAATTCCTAAATTTTCAAAAAAGGTATTGACAAACCGCTTTCGGTTTGCTATAATACAATCAAGAACAGTTCCTAAATTCAAGAAAGGGGCGTGAGAGCTGTGAAGTACATGACCAAGCAATGTCAGTTGATTCTTTCCATTGTAGCGCGCTACGGTCACGTCACGGCTGACGAAGTGCATCGGGAAGCGAAAAAAAGCCTGCCCAAGATTGCAGTCGGAACGGTCTATCGCAATCTCAACGAACTTGCCGAAACAGGAATTATTCGCAAAATTGAAGTGCCGAACGCGCCCGACCGATTTGACAAAACAGTCGCACCGCACGAGCATCTCATTTGTCCCGACTGTGGCGCGGTGGAAGATCTTGTGATCACAGGGCTTGACACGCTCTTGCAGAGCGCGGTGGGTGAAAAGGACTATCACTACTGCCTCACCGTTTCGGCAAGATGCAAGACCTGTACCGAGGGCTGTCGAATATCATGACTTTAACGGCTCTGCCGTTACCAATAAAAAATAATTTTTTAATTTTAAGGAGATAATGATTATGGAACTCAAAGGCTCAAGAACCGAAGCGAATCTCGCAGCTGCATTTGCAGGCGAATCTCAGGCAAGAAACAAATATACTTACTTTGCAAGCGTAGCCAAGAAGGAAGGCTATGAGCAGATCGCTGAAATCTTCCAGAAGACGGCTGACAACGAAAAAGAACACGCAAAACTGTGGTTCAAGCATCTGAACGGCATCGGCACCACCGCGGAAAACCTTCTCGCTGCTGCTGAAGGCGAAAACTACGAATGGACCGATATGTACGATGAGTTTGCAAGAGTGGCTGAAGAAGAAGGCTTTGCCAAGATCGCTTATCAGTTCAGAGCTGTTGCCGCTATCGAAAAGACCCACGAAGAAAGATACCGCGCGCTTCTCCACAACGTAGAAGTGAACGAAGTGTTCGCTAAGGCAGGCGAAGCTATGTGGGAATGCCGCAACTGCGGTCACATCGTGGTTGGCACCGCTGCTCCCAAGCTCTGCCCCGTATGCGCTCATCCCCAGAGCTACTTCGAAGTCAGAAAAGAAAATTATTGATCTCTTGAATAGAAAAATCCGAAGAATCGTTTGATTCTTCGGATTTTTTTAGTGCCACCAGATGCCGTTATCAGGGTCAAAATAGCGATTGGTGCCAATGATAGAGTCTTCTCCGAGGATTTTTTGCAAGGAGTCGCGGTCATAAAGCCAGCCGTTTCCATCTTGGTTGTAAAGGAAATAAACGTCATCGCGGAAATCGTGGCGGAACGGCTCTTCGCGATCGTCATTGCTGTAGGTGAAGACCCAATCGGCGCGAATGATACCGTAAACTTGACCGTTAATTTTGCGATAGACAAGCGTATAATCAAAGGTTCGGAAACGAACACTGCCTCTTACGCCGAACGTGAGCTTGACGTGCGGCGGGTGTTCGGGATCAAGCGTGATCTGCTTTTTGGCGCTCACGAGGTCGGGAAGGGCAGAGAGGTCTTCTTGGGTAAATCTTTCGCCTTTTTCGGTGATGGTTTGACTGTTAACATCAATCGTGATGACTTCGTTGGTGGAAAACCCGTTGATCACGCGGGTATAGGTGATCGTGGCGCTTTTGGTGGAACGAGACAGATTTTGTGTAAAAAGGCTGCCTTTGCTTGGTGCAAGATAGCTTTGCAGGACTTTTGCTTCATCGGATGAAAAGACGTCTTCTGCTGTAAGATAGTCGCAGGGGCGCTTGATCGTTTCTTTTTCAAGAAAAGATGCGATTCTTTCTTTGGCTTCTTCTATGGTGCTTTCTCGATCCACCGGGAATTTGTACTCGTCGGGGTTATCAAACACCATTTCGCGCATTTCATCAAGCGTGGGATTGCTTTTGTGATCAAAGATTCTGTCAAAAAAAGCAAGATCGACTTTGCCATCGGTAAAGGCAATTGCCGAGCCGTAGCTGATCGCCCAAGAGCCGATAAACATATTGGGAAAGTAGGTTGCCTGTTTGGTATTTGCGTTAAACATCAGATGGTTTTCAATGCCGACCTGATCGAGCGAGAAGAGAAAGGAATCGTATCCCTCAAGCTGAACGCCGCGTTCAGAGGTATCATAACGAAGATAAATCTCTTCCGGCAGGTTTTCGCCGTTTATGCTGTCGATCACGAGCAAGTGAGCGATTTTGTAATATCTGCCGCCGTCGAGGCTGATAAAGGAATCGGGGAGCACTTCGATCACCTCGGCTTCGATCACGGTGGTGAGATCAAAGGTGAGATAGGCATAGCTTGCCATGCCGCCTTCTATTTCGGATTGGTAGGGCGGTATGGCATCGTCTGCCAAGCTGTCACCGGCTTCGATGAGCGATACGGTATCAAAAGGTTTTCCTTGCGGTGTGGGCGTTAGGGGAGAATCGTCTTTTCCCATAAACAGAAACAGAGAGAGAAGAAGTGCAAACAGAAGAACAAAGCAGGCGGCAATCAGAAACAGTTTGCGAAAAGCGAATTTCGGCTTTGTGGTTGTGAGTGCATCGGTGATAAGATGTGGGTCAATATCGTTCATGGCGTAAAGAATATCGGCGCTTTTCATCTGCCAAATCCCTCCTTTATCAGGTGTTGTTTCAGTTTTTGTCGGCAGCGCATGAGCGTGGATTTTACCTTGCTTTCGCTCATGGAAAAGGCATCTGCAATCTCACCGATCGATTCAAGATACCAATACCTGCGGATAAAAACACGCCTTTGGATGATTGGCAAGGCGTGAAGAAAACGGGTGAGCGCATCCGCAAGCGCCACTTGGTCGGCAAGGTCGGGGGAGCCATCGGGAACGGCGTTTTGTAATTCTTCAAGTGAGAGGGCAAACTCGCCGCCGCGCTTTTGTGCAGTTTTCTTTTCCAATCGGTTGATTGAGAGCTGTCTTGTGA
The DNA here is from genome assembly GCA_017395715.1 of Clostridia bacterium. Taxonomy (GTDB): domain Bacteria; phylum Bacillota; class Clostridia; order Oscillospirales; family CAG-272; genus RGIG1993. Next base: position 4,206 of record JAFQNZ010000034.1, read on the forward strand.
TCCTGCCGAGAAAGGCTTTTAAGGGATTGGGTTTTTGCGGCGGCATACTTTGCCACGCTTTGAGGTAGGTATCGTTTACCGTTTCATTGGCATCTTCTTTTTCGCGCAGGATATTGTAGGCGATGTAATGGCAGTATGTACCGTAGGCTTTGTCGGTCTCTTTGATCGCGTCTTCAGAACGCGCCCAATACAGGGCTACGATTTTTTCATCTGTCATAACAGACCTCCTTTCTTGGATCCCTTCATCTTCCTATACAGGAAAAAACTCTCTTTCGTTGCATGAGAGCGGAATTTTTTATAAAAGAAACCCGCAAGCGCTTGGTAAAGAGGCTTGCGGGCTTGGTTTTAGTGCAGTAAGAGTTCGCCGTAAGTGGGGAAGGGCCAATGCTTGGCACCGACGTTGATCTCAAGCGCGTCGGCAATGGTGCGGACTTCATTCATCGCAGGGATGAGAACGTCGCGCATATAGGATGCGGCATCGATGGCGTTGCGGGGCGAATCCGAGCCGGCAATGGCGGCATCAAGGGTGTTTGCGGCGTTATAGAGTTCATCAGCACCCGTGGCAATGCGGTTGACCACGATACGCTCGTGACCGCCGGGCAGGGAGGCGGCATCCTTTTGTACGATCAGATCGCAGAGCGATTTTTCATAGCCGTAAACGGCGGGCAGAATGTCGCAACGTACCATTGAGAGCATGGTCTGCGCTTCGATCTTGGTGATCTTGAAGTAGGCTTCAAGCATGATCTCGGTACGCGAGTGGATCTCGGTTTCGGTGAACACCTTGTGCTTTTCAAAAAGCTCAACATTCTTTTTATCGGCAAAGTGCGGGATGGCGTCAGCGGCGGTGCGGTAGTTGCAAAGACCTCTGGCTTCAGCCTCACTCACCCATTCGTCTGAATAGTTGTTGCCGTTGAAGATGATGCGGCTGTGCTTTTTAAGGGTGTCGCGGATCAGCTTGCGAGCACCTGCTTCTTTGTCTTTGACGCGCTCCAAACGGTCGGCAAATTCGCTAAGGGCGTTTGCCATGATGGTGTTGAGCACCATGTTGGGGTCTGCGATCGACTGCGACGAGCCGACCATACGGAATTCAAACTTATTGCCCGTAAAAGCAAACGGCGAGGTGCGGTTTCTGTCGGATGTATCCTTGGCAAATTCGGGCACGGAGCCGGCACCAACTTCCATTTTTTCGCGGTCAACGCCGTTCCACTTTTTGCCTTTGACAATGGCATCAAGCATGCCGCCGAGCTCATCACCGAAGTACATCGAAACGATGGCGGGGGGCGCTTCGGCAGCGCCGAGACGGTGGTCGTTGGAAGCGGAAGCGACCGAGATGCGCAGAAGATCCTGATATTCGTCAACTGCTTTGATGAGCGCCGACAGGAAGATGAGGAACTGTGTGTTGTTATAGGGATCGTGACCCGGCTTAAAGAGATTTTCTCCCGTATTTGTGCTGAGCGACCAGTTGTTGTGCTTGCCGCTGCCGTTGATGTGCGCGAAGGGTTTTTCGTGAAGCAGACAGCAAAGACCCATGCGGTCGGCAACTTTTTTCATGATCTCCATGGTGAGCTGATTCTGGTCGGTGGCGCGGTTGGCATCGGTATAGATGGGGGCAAGCTCGTGCTGAGAGGGTGCGGCCTCGTTATGCTCGGTGCAAGCGTAGATGCCCAGCTTCCAAAGCTCTTCGTCAAGTTCAGCCATGAACGCCTTGACTTCGGGGCGGAGCGTGCCGAAATAGTGGTCGTCAAGCTCCTGCGTTTTTGGGGGCTTTGCGCCGAACAGGGTTCTGCCTGTATAAAGCAAGTCACGGCGCTTGGTACAAAGGTCTTTATCCACAAGGAAGTATTCCTGCTCGGCACCCACTTCGGCGTTGACGGCGGTCACGTCGGTTTTGCCCAAGAGGTGCAGAACACGCACCGCTTCGGTGGAGAGCGCTTTGAGTGAGCGCAGTAGCGGGGTTTTTTTATCAAGCACCTGTCCGCTGTAAGAACAAAAGACGGTGGGAATGCAAAGGGTATTGTCCTTTAAGAAAACATAGCTTGTCGGGTCCCATGCGGTGTAGCCGCGCGCTTCAAAGGTGGAGCGCAGACCGCCTGAAGGGAAGGAGGAAGCATCAGGCTCGCCCTTGATGAGCTTTTTGCCCGAAAATTCGGCAAGCACAGAGCCGTCTTTTTGCACCGAGATAAAAGAATCGTGCTTTTCGGCGGCAACGCCTGTCATCGGTTGGAACCAGTGTGTGTAGTGGGTTGCGCCGTTTTCCATTGCCCATTCCTTCATGGCTTTTGCCACTTCGTTGGCAACCGTGATGTCCAGCTCACTGCCGTCATCAATCACGCGGTGAAGCTTCTTGTAAGTATCGGCGGAAAGGCGTTTTCTCATGACCACGTCGGAGAAGACGCGTGTTGCAAAAACTTGTTCAAAATCTGCCATATAATACCCTCACTTATTCTATCAGGATGATGAATACGGCTATATCATACTGCGATTTGCGGCTTGTGTCAAGAGAATTGATGAAATATTTTTTATTTTTTCAAATAAACAAGTTACAAAACGAGTTACACAAATGTCACAAAATAAAAAACAGACAGAGCGCCGCCCGAAATTGGGACAGTACTCTGTCTGTACTTGGTTGATTTTCTTATTTTTTCAAGCTTTCGGTGTCTTTGCCGTAGGAAATATAGTCGAGCGGATTGACATACTCATCGTTTTTCTTCATTTCAAAGTGAAGATGTGCTTCGTCACACTGCTCGATGATGGCGGTTTCGCCAACACCGGCGATCAGCTGACCCGATGTGACGGTGGCACCTTCCTTGATGCCTTCGGGGAGGATCTCTCCGAGGTTTTTATAGCAGGAAACAATGCCGTTCTTGTGTTCGATCTCGATGCAAGTGCCCATCATATAATCCTGATACACGCTTTTGATCTTGCCGTCTGCTACCGAATAGACCGCCGAGCCAACGGGGGCTTCCACGTCAATGCCGAGGTGCACGCGGTAATCGTTCATGGTGACCGAATAGACGAGTGTTTCGCTGTCGTGGTTTTTGAGCAGCTTGCCTTCCACGGGGGTGACATAGCTGGGTGTGGAAACGGTGGGCTTATCGATGGTTGTGACTTTCTTGGTGGTTGTGGGTGCGGTGGTTACGGGCGCTTGCGTGCTTGTGGGTGTTTTGGTGGTGACTTCGGGTTTTGCTGTTGTGGTGGCGGTGCTTTCAGGTGCGGGCTTGGTTTCGGTTTTGCGAGAAGCAAACGCAAAGATCGAAACGCTGAGGATCACGACCACTAAAACGGCCGCGCCGACATACAGAAGGGTGGTCATGGTTTTTTCATTCATTTTGAACTTCTTGCCGTTTTTGTTCGGGGTCTTGTTGTTATGATTCTGGGAATTGTTTGTGTTCATAAACTCTCCATCCTTTTTTTGTTTTGCTGATACTATTCTTGCCGCAAAATCAAAAGTTATACAAAAAAAGAAAGCTGATGCAGTTTTTTTGAAAAAGAATAAAAACGTACGGATGGCTGTTTTTCCTTGACAAAGTTCGACAGAGGGGGTATAATCTAATTATCTTGATTAACAGATATGAGGCAATCAATACGATGGAATACAGAATCGAACACGACTCAATGGGCGAGGTCAAGGTGCCGAGCGATGCACTTTGGGGCGCGCAGACACAGCGCTCATTTGAAAATTTCAAGATCGGCGAGGAAAAGATGCCGAAAGAGATCATTCACGCCTTCGGGCTTTTGAAGGGGGCGGCGGCGCTTGCCAATCGCGCGCTTGTGCCAAAGCGCATGAGCGACGAAAAAAGTGCCGCGATCGTAAAAGCCGCCGAGCGGGTGGCAAGCGGGGCGCTTGATGCTTCGTTTCCGCTTGCGGTGTGGCAGACCGGAAGCGGTACGCAGTCCAACATGAACGCCAACGAGGTGATTGCCAATTACGCGGCGCGCAACCTTGGTGTGACACTTCACCCGAACGATGACGTGAATATGTCGCAATCTTCTAACGATACCTTTCCCACCGCCATGCATCTTGCGGCGGTGATTGCTGTGAAAGAGCGGCTTTTGCCCGCGATTGACGAAGCAATCCGCGTGCTTTGCCGTTTGGAACAAGAAAACGAGGGCTTTGTCAAATCGGCAAGAACGCATTTGCAGGATGCTGTGCCGATTGCCTTTTCGCAGGAAATCTACGGCTGGCGGGGGCTTCTTTGTGAAGCGAAAGCCATGATCGAAAACAGCCTTGCGCCGCTTTCTTCGCTTGCCATCGGTGCGACTGCCGTGGGTACGGGACTCAATGCGCCAAAAGGCTTTGGAGATGCTGTGGCAAAGATACTATCCGAGAAAGCGGGGCATCCTTTTGTGAGTGCGGAGAATAAATTCCATGCGCTCTCTTCCAAAGATGCGTTTGTTTTTTCACACGGTGCGCTCAAGGCGCTTGCTGCCAATCTTTTGAAGCTTGCCAACGATATTCGCTGGCTTGCCTCCGGACCGCGCGTGGGACTCGGTGAGATCTCGATTCCCGAAAACGAGCCCGGTTCGTCCATTATGCCGGGCAAGGTCAATCCCACCCAATGCGAGGCGTTGACCATGGTGGCAGTGCAGGTGATGGGCAATGATACTGCCATTGGCGTGGCGGCATCGCAGGGCAATTTCCAGCTCAACGTCTTCATGCCCGTGATTGCTTACAATTATTTGCAGTCGGTCAAACTGCTTGCCGACGGGCTGACTTCTTTTGTTAAAAACTGCCTTGTGGGTGTGGTTGCCAACCGAGAAAAGATGAAAGAAAATCTCGATCGCTCTTTGATGCTTGTCACCGCGCTGAATCCCCATATCGGCTATGAAAATGCCGCAAGGGTTGCCAAAAAAGCTTATGCGGAAAATCTTTCGCTCAAAGAAGCGTGCCTTGCGCTTGGCTATTTGACTAAAGAAGAATTTGATGCCGTGTTTCACCCCGAAACGATGGTATGATACAAGAGGATAAGACAATGGATTACAGCAAAGCATCTTTAGAAAAACACGAAGAATGGCAGGGTAAAATTGAGGTGAAAAGCCGTGCGCCGATTGTGACGCGCGAGGATCTTTCCTTAGCGTACACCCCCGGCGTTGCCGCCCCTTGCCTTGCAATTCAAAAGGATATTGAAAAATCATACACCTTAACGCGCCGCAAGAATCTTGTGGCGGTGGTGACCGACGGCTCGGCGGTTTTGGGTCTTGGCAACATTGGCCCCGAAGCGGGTATGCCCGTGATGGAGGGCAAATGCGTACTGTTCAAAGAGTTTGCCGATGTGGATGCCTTTCCGCTTTGCATCAAAAGCCAGGACACCGATGAGATCGTGAGAACGGTGTATTTGCTTTCGGGCTCGTTTGGCGGGGTGAATCTTGAGGATATTGCCGCGCCGCGTTGCTTTGAAATTGAAAGAAAGCTCAAAGAAGTCTGTGATATTCCGATCTTTCACGACGATCAGCACGGCACTGCCATTGTGGTTGCCGCGGCGCTCATCAATGCCTTGAAGGTGGTCAAGAAAGAGATCGGCAAGGTACGCGTGGTGATCAACGGCGCGGGCTCTGCCGGCATTGCCATTGCCAAGCATCTGATGAATATGGGTGTTTGCCACATGACGCTGGTAGACAGAGTCGGCATTCTGTGTGAAGGAGAAGATTATGACAACCCCGCGCACACCGAAATTGCCGCCATGACCAACCGCGAAAAACAAAAGGGAACACTTGCCACAGCACTTGTGGGTGCTGATATTTTCATCGGCGTTTCCGCACCGAATCTTGTGAGCGAAGATATGATCAAACGTATGGCGAAAGATCCGATCGTTTTCCCGATGGCAAATCCCACGCCTGAGATCATGCCCGACCTTGCCAAGGCGGCGGGGGCTGCCGTGGTGGGCACAGGACGCTCTGACTATCCGAACCAGATCAACAATCTGCTTGCTTTTCCCGGTGTGTTCCGTGGCGCGCTTGACTGCCGCGCCAAGGAGATCAACGAAGAGATGAAAGTGGCGGCATCGCTTGCACTTGCCGAATACATTCCC
>JAFQNZ010000263.1 GCA_017395715.1 Clostridia bacterium
GAGGAAGGCTTTCCTTGATGGACGACAATGAAGTTTTTCGACGCACCGTTTACGTTCAGCTTAACGATGCTGCCGACACTTTTCGCACTTAATGCGGTTGCCATTGTGATTTACCTCCAAAATTTAATTCCAAGGCTCAGCGGTATCATCGGGATTGGTCTGCTCAATGAGAGGGCTGAAGCTCTTGCCGTTGTAATACATCTGCTTGATTCTGCGTTTGTTTCTGACGGCGTTCGGAGCGCTCAGCTTACGGCGAGGCTTGACCTCTTCGCCGATGAGCTCGCTGACTTGCTTTGCGAATTTGGATCGCAGCGAATAGGTGTCGCCATGCGAGGCGTGGGCGTCCCATGCTACAAATCCTTCTTTGATTTTCTCTTTCGTTATGTTGCCTTGAGGATATTCCTTCTGCCAGTAGCGGAGGCGCGATTTCATTCTCTTGATGCTGTCACGCCTTAACTTCTGAACAACGGAACCGTTCTCGGTCAAATAACTGTGGAATCCGAGAAAATCAATCCCGTTTCGCAACGGGAAGATGCCCGTTTTCTCGTTCAGTTCCAAGTCTATATCGTCCATCCACTTCCGAATGTCCACCAACAGCTCTTGGAGCTTCCTTTTGTCCGGCAGGATCACGAAGAAGTCATCCATGTACCGTCCGTAATACCTCATGCCGCACTGTTCCTTGACAAAGTGATCGAACTCGTCAAGAAACATCAATGCAAGAAGCTGGCTCGTCTGATAACCGAGCGGCAGACCGTCTGTGGTATCTATGTAGGTACACAGCAGATCGTAGATCTGAGGGTCAACCTCTCGTCTCTCGATGAGTTTCCACAATTTCTCCTTCAGCTTGTCGTGGTCGATGGAGGCGAAAAAGTGGCGGACATCGGCTTTCAGCACCCAGCCTTCAGCCGTCCCATTCTTGCGGTAGTAGTCGAGCATGAAGCACTTCATCCTGTACAGGCCGTCGTGCATCCCTTTGCCGATCTGACTTGCGTAGCTGTCACGGATGAAACTATCCGTGATTGCCTTATACATGATGTTGTCGGTGATCGCGTGAAGCACCACCTTGTCAACAAATGCAGGGGCTTGAACAAGTCTTTTCTTGGGCTCGTAAACGTAGAACACCTCAAACTTACTCGGTATGTAAGTCTTGGTGTTGAGTATGTGCGACAGCTTCTCGGTGCAGGCGAGCGCATTTGCCTCGTACTGAGCGGTTCCGTATTTGGATCGCTTGCGCTTTCGTGCGGTGAGATATGCCGCGTAAAGTACCTCGAAGGTACACATTTCTTGATAGGTCATAACCATAATTTCAACTGGACGGGGTATAGAGGAAGCTCCCTTCCAGTCCTCACTCCTAACGCCGGTCGTCTTCCTCCCGGTAGTCCGCTACGCCGCCCGTAACAAATCGCGATGGCGGCGGTGGACCTCAGCGTGATGTATTTATCGTCCGCGTTATAGCTTTCGACAGGATACGACTCCCTTTGATGATGGCGCACTGCTTTCGCCCATAAGGGCTACACGACTCACAATCCATCAGAGCGGGGCGGACACCGTTCGAATTGGTGACGTTGTTGTTGTTGGCTGTACCCGAGGTGTTGACGTTCCAAGCGTTGTTGGTGTTGTTGGTGTTCGGGGAGCGGAGCCACCAGTTGGTGGCGGTACGAGTCGTACCCTAATACAAGGCGGCAAAGGTATTACCGCCGGGTATCCGTGGGAGAGCAGACAACTTCGCGCACCGCAGATTTCACCATTTCATACTGGCGCTTTGCGTCTGCGTTCTTTCTGTCTGTCTCAATTTTGTTGGCTCGGCCACCGTCATTCTTTCTCCATGCGGCAGCCATATACTTCACATCGGTGACTTTCTTGGTCCAAACACCGCTCCTCTTCACACTTATAATGTGTTCATCCAAGCATATCTGAATATACTCGAGAAGAAGCGAACACCCATCCAAGACGTCGTCGATCTTTCTGAGCCGTTCCTCGTACTCGGTGGCGAAATGCTTGTTATTCGCAGAATGAACATCTTTGACAATATTCTTTGCGATCACGCGCATATCGTCTCCGTATAGGTTGAACGTCCCCTTGGTGAAGCCCTCTCTGTCCTTTGTGTCAACTGTGTGTATCAATTCTGAGCACACCGTCTTGACATCCCGTATGTCGTTGAGTTCGGCGATACGCTTGATGATCGCCCGAACGTCACTTCGACTGACATCGTCGGAAATGATCCTTGTAACCCGATTGGTATAACACAAGAGCTCCCTTGCCTTGTTGCCAAGCAGGAATTCCTTTTCAGCCATTTCTGCATCTCCTTTCGGGACAGCGCCCGTTCAAGACAGCCGCCAAATCAGCGGGTTCGCCTTGAAAAATGCAGCAATCTTTCTTGACGATCAGTCGAGCATAGCTTCCGCTATGCGTCATACCGCAGATGACAAGAGCGTCGCTCACCTTGACGTCACAAGGCGGTTGAAGTGTGGCAAACAAGTTGCCGATGATGCAAGAGAGTTCGTCTGCGGGGCGAGAAAACGCTATCTCTTTCATTAGAATTCAATCCTTGCCTGTGATTCGTTCCACACGCCAGTCACCACGAGTCCGTCGAGAGAGCCGAACGATACAGTGAAAGCATTTTCGGTAATGCTCGTACCGTATTTCAATTCGATACCCTGTACCGCCGCGCTTACCGCGTCGATAGCACTTCGGATGTCGCCGTGTGCGGTTTCATCTTCGTTATGAGCCAACACCGCGTCGCTGATTTTCTCATCAGTCTGCGCCTGTGTGTAGCAATCAACATCGGGTCTCTGAGATGCGGTAAGTTTACCGTTCGCGTCAAGCGTAGCAATACCGCCGGCAACGCCGACCTTCTCGCTCGTGACTAAACTGTTCTTATCGACCTTTTCAGAGCCGACATTTACAGAACCGTATGCCATATTGCGTCAGTTCTCCTTTCCTTGCTCGATCCAGTATTCGCAGCTTATAACATCCGCAGGGATGCTCATAGCGCGGATTCTGATAACTCCTGCTAAAGTCTCGTTTGTAGGACACAGCTCGCAGGAAACAGCTATGCTCATAGAGTTCGGGGCAATCGAAACGGTCGCCCGGTCGAGTGCCGTAACACCTGTAACGGCGATGTCGTAATAGTACGGATACTCAGTCTCTTCATCCAATACCCATCCCGTGACAGGGATGTCAAAGGCTACGGAAACAGATTTGTCCGCTTTTTCGGCATCCAGTTCCTCAATAACGTCCGTTGTAGCATCAGCGAGCTGAGCCACAAGATCGCTTGCAAATTCTTTTGCTCTTGCCGCGACCGCTCTAAGGTGTGTAAGCACAGTGAATTTGTTTGCCATTGGCTACACCTCCGTAAACATAAATAGGAGAGGGACGGTCGAAACCGTCCCCCTGTTTGCCTTACGCGATTATAAGGCTATTACGCTTCGGTCGCAAAGACTTCGTCGAGCATTTCAGTAACTTCAGCGTCGGAAGCCTTCATAGCGTCGATCTCAGTCTTGGTGTAGTAGCTCTCGAGAGCGGTATTGATAGCCGCAGTAACTTCGGTAGTCTTAGCGTAGTCGCCGATACCGATAGCCTCGATAGCTTCAGCGATATAAGCGATGACAGTAGTGGAAGTTGCGCCTTCGGGAATAGTGCCAACGAGAGCAGCGAGCTCAGCGATGTCAGCGGCGTTGTCCTGAATAGCGGAGTTCATCGCAGCAGCGCTGTCGCCGTGAGTGGAAATCCAGTCGGAGATCTCCTTCAGAGTGTCGAAGGAAGTGTCAGCGCCGGCAACAACCTTGGCGATTTCGTCAGCAACAGTCTTGGTTACAGAGCCGTCGCCAGTACCGTTGAGGGTATCAACAGCAGTCTGGAGAGCAGTAACGTCAGTCTGTGCAGCCTTGGAGTCGATGACGGCCTTGAGAGCGGTGTCGAGATCAGCCTCGGATACGTTCGCCTTGTAAGCGAGAGCAGCGAGACCCTTGATCGCAACGTCAACGCCCTGTACGGAGATAGTACCGTTTGCGGAGCCAGTAGCGATCAGAATGTTGACGATCTTGTTGGCGATCTCAAGAGCAACGCCGTTGACCTGTACGCCGTTGAGCACGTTGGGCTCGCCGCCGGCAGTAACGAGGCCTTCAACCTTGTTGCTCAGAGTATTGAACTCGGTCTTGGTCGTGTAGTTGTCCTTGACCTTCTGAGCAAGGGCCTTCAGATGGGAAAGTTTGGTGAGATGAGTTGCGTCGTAAGCCATGTTTTGTTCCTCCAAAAAAATGATTTATTTTGTATTACTCGGTCGCTTCGGTTTCCGATTTCTCGGATTCCTCTACTTCCGCAAATACCTCGTCGAGCATCTCGGTTGCTTCGTCGTCCGTGGCGATCAACGAATCGTCGATGCTTCCGCCGGAGGGCTCAAGGTCCCCTGCGGCATTTTTGATTTGGTATCGGGTGGAAACACCGTTTACTACAACAGCGATTTCCTGTCCCACATAAGCTGTGGGGTCGTTCTTTGCGTACTCCTGCGCCGCCTCGAGGGAGGGCCACACTTCGGTCGGGTCGAGAGAGAAGCCATCCTGCCTCTTCATCGCGAGCGGGAACTCCATCTTGGCAAAGGACTTCTTGGTGTTGTCAATAGCCATATTTCATTCCCTCCTTATCCGAGTGTAGCAATCAGCGTAGCAGCCGATTCGTAAGGCTTGGCAGGTTCATACACTGCCACCTTGTATGTTTTCGCGGTATAACCGTTTGCGCCTTCAACAGAAACGTCATAGATCGTGAACGTGCTGGTAACATCCGCGTTCATTGCAGTCTCGTTGATGATCTTTGTCACACCAGTCTTATCAGCATCCCATGCAATGGCAACTCTCGTTGCACCGATGGGTACTTCAATGGTGATCTCGCCTGCGGCATAGGCTTTACCGCTCGCGGTGAGCCCTCTGACGTATGCGCTGTCAAGCGCAGGTCTGACGGTTGTGCCGTCTTCCTGCTCGACATCGGGGGTAGCACCGTAGAAATAATTTCTGAACGGTGTAAACGCAGAGGTCTCTTTGGTTTTGGTTCCCGCTGCGATGGCGACGGCAGGATCGGACGGAGCCTTGAGGTTGTCTTCGGCCTGTACGCCTGCACCGTGAGTAGCAGTAACCTTGTACTTCAGAGAGGACACAACATTATCTCCGCCTTCATCACCGATGATGAATCCGGCATCGTCGTTTGTATCCTTGCCTGCGGGGAGCGATGTGCCATCATGCGACAAAATTTCTTCTGTCGCAAGGTTGGTAATGCGCTCTACAACCCACGTGGAAGCAACGACACCCGTTCCCGATGCAGGTCCGTATTTATACGAACCGGGGTTGAGGGTCGCTGCACCATAGCTTGCAGAGTCGATAACTGTACCGGCTTCGACCGCTTTTGCTCCCGAAAGAGCAAAACCGCTGACAGAGGGGTTGGCAGTAATGGTCGGCTGAAGCCTCTGAGAGGTGATGTCCCTCAGAATATCTCCAACCGACATACCGTCAACGTCCTTTTCAACGGTTCCGTTCTGACTCTTAGTCCAGTTTCCGATCTGTGTGTAGTTTCCCGCAAGCATGAGCGTTCCGCGCATGATGACTTTGTCAGCATCGACATTGCCAGTGATCGCGGTCCACTCTTCGCCATTGTGCTTGTAGGACGATGTTTCATAGACAGTTCCATCGACAATGCTGTCGATGACGAATACGTCACCCTTCTTGGGCGTCACATCCGCGTGCTCCGTAAAGTACGCTTCAATGATGCTTTCGTCGGACGCCGTAAGGTCTGTCTTTTCGGCTTCAAACAGTTCACTTTGACCTGCAACGAGATCATTCAGCATCTCAATCGTGACATAGCCGTCAAGGTTGACTTTCATATCGTCAATCCATTCGACATTGCCTTCGACGAGAGCGTAAACGTCGTAGTTACCTGTCTCCGCATTCAGCACGAGGTAAAGGATATTTTCCTCTGCTGTTGCGGCTGTGGGTACTGCGTCAGCCTTTCTGAAGGATGCGTGACCGCTCTTGGAGATTGCACTAAGATACTCCGATTTGATTCGAGCGACAGAATCCTTCAAGTTCTGCATAGTGACAAATCTTGAGGGGTCGTAAGACATTGCATTTCCTCCTTCTTTGCGAAATTGAGCTTGCGATCCGAAGGAAATTACTCGTCGGATGAGAAAATCTCATCGAGCATCGCTTCGGTATCGGTACTCGTTGCAATATCCTCTTCGGGTACGGTCGATGCCACGGAGACCGTTCCGTCTGCGGCTGCGCTGAGACCGGCACCGATCTTGATGCCGCCGAGCGTTGTCTTGGTTGCTATCGGCAGTACATAAGCTGCGCCGCCACTTGCAGATCCGCCGGAGCCTGTTGCACCACTGGTGAGCAGAGCGAGTGTTGCGCTCATATCAGCAGTAGGTTCATTACACGCCCAAAAGCGTATTGCGCCGGAGAGCGTCTGAACCGTCGGACACAAGCCTGCTTCCCTTGCGATTTCCAAGCTCGATTTATGCAGGGACACATCGGGGTACTGAGACTCAGTTGCCTGCGCCACAGGTACATCAATGTGGTATCGGTATTCATCGTAATAATCAATACCTTCCTGCTCATCAAAATCCTCCCACGTCCAGCCCGTGGCAGGGATTGTGATGTCAATAACTACCGCAGTACCTATGCTCTCGAGTTTCTGCGCGAGCATTGCATCAATAAGGGACTGCGCTTCTTCTGCGGTGACAAACGAACCGGGGTTGTATGTCACCTGTACATCTGCATCGAGTTCAAGAGCGATTGTAACAGGGTATCGTCTGATGTCGATGCGGTTGTCTTGATATGCGTTTACAGGCTGTGGGCTGTCGCCGAGCGTTGCATAATAAAGCAGCACTTCCTCGGAGGCTTCCGTCTTTGCGAAAATACCGAACTCACTCAGCCAAAATCCTTCCTGCAAACCGCCGTTAAGGTCGTTTCGGTATTCGACTGTCAAGTACAGAGCTCCGTTCTCGACTGTCGGAACCGTTGACGTTCCTTCGGCGATGGGGTTCACGAGTTCCGTCATATCAATCGGCTCTACGCCTTCGGGCATTTTGCCCGAGCCAACAACGATACGAGTAAACTCAATCGTTTCGCCGGACAACAGACTGGTAATCAGATCACGTCCGGCAACGGTGATTGTTCCACCATAATAATTCATCGTGTTTTCCTCCTTTTCATCGTTATTGGTTCTCATTCACGGTGCGTAATGCCGTTGATTGGCGTCTCCATGACGCTGTGGATCGCGCTTCCCGAATTGAGAGCGGTCGTATATGAATACTCTCTTTCAACAGTCGGCAGTTGGTCTTCCGTGATGCGCTGGAAGCCGTTGCCGAGCTGAAGGGTGAAGCCAAACTGATAATCACGCTCAAGAACAGGGAGCGTGTCTTCCGTCACTCGCTGATAGCCTGCGGCTACCTTGATGCGAGATTGGAAATCGTAGTCTCTCTCGACTTCGGGGAGAGATGACTCGTTGATCGCATACCCGAGACCGCCGATGATGTGGAGCTTGCTCACTCCCATGTCTGTCGTCGTTCTCGCGAAGATCTTCAGCGTGACTCCTGCTGCTCTCAGCAGCGGAATCTTGAAGAGCGGAGAAGTGTCAACGAAACCCGACATTTCTCCTGTGTCAAATATCATCGTAGCAGGCTGAGAGGGATCCTCCGAGTAGTACAGAGGGCGATCCCAAAACATCTTGAACGCCTTGATGATATTCGGGTATGTGCAGTCGCAGGTGTTCTTCAAAATCTTGTAGATGAGGTACAGCCTGTACGTCTCATCGTCGATTATATCAAAGGGGATCGGGTTGCCTGCGAGCTGACCCGCCTCCATTCTTGTAAGCACTGCGATGTCTCCGACTCCATCAAGCTGTTTGCCGACGGCGTGGTAGACATCTCTCTGTGTACGGAGCTGTTCGTAGAAATCATAGACTTCTTGGAGCTGTTCGCCGACAACTTCGACAAGGGCTTCGATCTTCTCTTTACCCTTGAACTGCTCAAGCAGATCCTTTTTGAGGGTTTTAACGTAATCAACCATCAATAACCACCTCGATCATAGATTCAGAGGTGTACGCCCTTTGTCTCGCGGTGATCTCCAAACTTCTCGAGGTGTACTCGGTGGGTTCGAGGGACGAATCCGTCGTGCCGCAAAGAGCGACGTCGATATACGTTATGCCCGAGCAGGCTTTATACAGTTCGGACACAAATTCCTGCGGAATTACGTCCTTTCCTGCGTTGATGGCGTCCATCTTCTCAAGGATAACTCCTCTCAGCAAATCAACGTAGTTGGGCGGAATGCCCTGCGTTTTGCTGAGTGTGATCCCGAGGCGATACCATGTATAAACGATGGTCGGGCGGTTGAATCTGATCGTGATGTCTTCATCGTATTCGCCCGTGAGCACCACGGCAGTATCTCCGTAAGTGTTGATGCCGCCGGCCTTCTTTTCGAGAATCTGCTTTGCGATCTCGACAGAATCACCGCCGTCTACGACAATCTCTATACTGTGCGGAGGCCGTCCGTACTCATCCCATTCGTGGCTTGGGTTTTCATAAGGGGCAACGCTTTGAACCCCTTGTACCTTGTTGAGGATGGCACTAC
>JAFQNZ010000264.1 GCA_017395715.1 Clostridia bacterium
AGAATGGATGCCGAAGTGGGCGCGAAAGCGGTTGCCGAGGGCAGAATTGATGCGGTGGGCGTTGCTCGTCAGTTCCTTGCAGACGGCGAATGGGTGACCAAGCTGATTGAAGATCGCGTGGAGGATATCCGTCCCTGTATCTGCTGTCATGCAGGCTGCTTTAACTTCTCGTCCTCCAAGGGTCACGCCAACACGCAGGATCTTTCCGACACGATGGGTCTTGCACGCTGTGCTTTGAATCCCGAAACGATGCAGTCGAAGAAATACTATATCGCGCCTGCCAAAAAGAAGAAAACAATCGCCGTCATCGGCGGTGGTATCGGCGGTATGGAGGCGGCAATTCTTTGTGCGAAACGCGGTCACGAGGTAACGCTTTACGAGAAGAGCGACAAGCTCGGCGGCGTGTTCGTTGCGGCATCGGCGCCTTCCTTTAAGGAAAAAGACCGCGCCTTGATTGCGTGGTACATCCGTGAACTTTCCAAACAGCCGATTACCGTGAAGATGAATACAGAAGTAAGTGACATCAAATCGCTTGATGCCGACGAGATCATTGTGGCAACCGGTGCTTCTCCCAAGAGAATCCCCGTGAAGGGCGCGGAAACTGCTGTGGAAGCCATCGATTATCTGCTTGGCAACAAAGAAGTAGGAGATCGAGTGGTTGTGATCGGCGGCGGTCTGACCGGCTGTGAGATTGCCTATGACCTCTATCTCAAGGGTAAACAGCCTGTGATCGTGGAAATGCAGGATGACCTCATTACTACAAAGGGTATTTGTCTTGCCAACACAAGCTACCTGCGCGATTTCTTCAAGACCAACCAAGTGCCTGTGTATCTGGAAACATCGCTTTCCGAGATCGGAGAGGGCGCTGTTACCTTAAAAGATAAGGAAGGCAAGCTCTTTACGGTGGATACCGATTCGGTGATTTTGTCGGTTGGTTACAACCCTGCACCGCTGACCAAAAAGGGAAGACATATTCACATCATTGGTGACGCTGACAAGGTCGGCAATCTCCGCACCGTTATCTGGGGTGCGTGGGATGTTGCCATGAAGCTCTGATATAGAAAGGGGATATCAAAATGATTTTGACAAAAGAACAGCAAGCGATCCTTGACGGTGAAAAAGGGGAAACGCTTGCCAAGGTAATGAAAACGCTTGTGATGTACGGCGATGCATTTGAGGCCGAAAAGCTTGTGCCGATCACATCGAAGTACAACCATCTTGTGACATCTTTCGGACTCAAGGTCATGTCGCCTGTTTACGATCTGATGCAGCAGCTTCTTGACGCGGGTGTTTCGTCCGAGCAGAAATTCTCGGTTGACCCCCGTCCGCTTGACAAGAACGTGCCTGCAAACTTCTTGCAGAATTTCGTGTTCAACAAGTTTATGTACACCAAGCAAGGCTTCTATGAAGAACAGCTGGAAAAGCTCGGTCTGATGGATAAGAATGCGTTTACCTGCACTTGCTACATGGATGAAGTGGGCAACAAGCCGAAGAAGGGTGATATTCTCTCTTGGGCGGAATCGAGTGCGGTGGTGTATGCCAACTCGGTGCTTGGTGCAAGATGCAATCGCAATTCGGGTATCATTGATATTATGGGCTCGATCGTGGGCTATGTGCCGTACTTTGGACTTCTCACAGACGAAGGCAGAAAAGCCACTTGGGTGGTGAAGGTGCAGACCACAAAGAAACCCGAAGCACAGCTTCTTGGTTCAGCCATCGGTATGAAGGTGATGGAAGACGTACCGTTTGTGGTGGGTCTTGATAAGTGGCTTGGCACAGACCTTGACGATGCCGCTTGCTCGTATCTCAAGGATTTTGGTGCGGCAACAGCCTCGAACGGTGCTGTGGGTCTTTACCACATTGAAAGCTTAACACCCGAAGCTGTGGAACTTGGCAAAGATCTGATCTCTGACGGTGCAAAAGAGTACATCATTGATGACGCCGAGCTTGAAAGAGTGAAGAACAACTACCCCGTGATTTGGAAAAATCCCGATGCCAAGCCCAAGCTTTGCTTTGTGGGATGCCCGCATCTTTCGCTCGAACAGCTCAAGGATTGGACTGTGAAGCTTGAAAAGGCTCTTGCCGAAAACGGCCAAAAGAAGGTGACGATGCCTACCGTATTCACCGCATCGCCCGGTGTTTTGGAAACGTTTGCGAAAACCGAATACGCGGAAAGACTCAAAGTAACGGGGGTTATTACTTCCTATATTTGTCCCTTGATGTATATGAACAATCCGCTTTGCAAAAAGATGCCGGTTATCACATCTTCCAACAAGCTGCGTACCTATACGAGCGCAAGATACTATACCGATGCCGAAATTTTAACAGCGATCACAGGAGGTAATCAGAAATGAAACAGTTCAAAGGACGTGTGGTGACCCCCGGTGAAGTGACTGCCGAGGCTGTTGTAACAAAAGAAGGCTTTAACACGCTTGCTTCCTTTCAGATGGCGCTTCAGTTTGGCGACAAAGAAGTGAAATGCGGCGACCAGAGCAACCAACAGCTTTACGGCAAGCCGCTTCTTAACAAGGCACTTTGCCTGCCGCAGACGATTGGCTCGACCACAGGCGGTCTTGTGCTTTATTGCGCTTGTGCGATGGGCAAGAATCCTGCTTGTATGCTGTTTTCTTCGCATATCGACTCTTTGGCTGCAGCGGGTGCTGTGCTTGCCGATGTGTGGGTTGACGGCGTGACGATGCCGGTGATCGACTCGCTTGGCGATGAATTTCTTAACTATGTAAAGGACGGTATGACGATTACCGTTAAAGACGGCGGCATTGTTGAGGTTGAAGGATAACTCGCGTATGACAAGACAAGAGATTGAGTGCTTGCTGGAAAAGCAGAGAGCGTTTTACAAAAGCGGAAAGACGATTTCGGTTTCGTTTCGCCGTGAACAACTCAAAAAGCTGTATGCGGCGGTGAAAGAACACGAAAAAGAAATCAACGAAGCGCTATACTGTGATCTTGGCAAAAGCGGCTTTGAGAGCTTTATGTGCGAGAGTGGATTTGCGCTGACTGAGATTTCCTATATGATCAAGCACGTGAAGGCTTTTGCCAAAAAGAAGCGTGTTCGCACACCGCTTGCACAGTTTCCTTCGAAAAGCTACACGGTGTCTGTTCCGTACGGCAACGTTTTGATCATGAGCCCGTGGAATTATCCCTTTCTTTTGACAATTGAGCCGCTCGCCAATGCCATTGCGGCAGGGAACACGGCAATTCTCAAGCCGAGTGCTTATTCGCCTGCGACAAGTGCGGTGGTGAAGAAACTCGTGGAGGAATGCTTTGCCCCCGAATATGTGGCGGTGGTAACGGGCGGCAGAGCCGAAAACGCGGCACTGCTTGATCAGAAGTTTGATTTTGTGTTCTTCACGGGCAGCGGGGCGGTTGGCAAAGAGGTGCTTCGCCACACGGCGGAGTATCTCACCCCCGCGGTGCTGGAGCTTGGCGGTAAAAGCCCTTGTATTGTGGATAAGTCTGCCGATATTGCTCTTGCGGCAAAGAGAATTGTGTTTGGCAAGTATCTCAACTGCGGGCAGACTTGCGTGGCGCCCGACCATATCCTTTGTGAGGAAACGGTGCATGATGACTTTGTCAAAGCGGTGAAGAGTGAGATTGAAAAACAGTTTGGAAAAGAGCCGCTTGAGAACCGAGACTATGGTAAGATCGTGAACGAAAAGCATTTTGTGCGTCTTTGCGGTCTGATCGATGAAAAGAAGGTGGTTTACGGCGGAAAGCACGAAGCTGCTTCTTGCCGCATTGAGCCAACTGTGATGACGGGTGTTTCGTTTGACGATGCTGTGATGGGGGAAGAGATTTTCGGTCCTATCATGCCGATTTTGACTTACACCGATTTTGATGCGCTTATGGATGATTTGAAAGGCAAAGATAAGCCACTCGCGCTTTATCTTTTTACAAGCGATAAAAAGAAAATCAAGCGCGTGACTCGTGAGCTTTCTTACGGCGGCGGTTGCATCAATGATGTGATCATCCATCTTGCCACGAGCAACATGGGCTTTGGCGGCGTAGGCGAGAGCGGTATGGGTTCTTACCACGGCAAAGCGGGCTTTGATGCCTTTTCGCACAAAAAATCGATCGTGGAGAAAAAGACATGGCTGGATCTGCCGATGCGCTATCAGCCTTATACAAGCCGATTTCGCGAGAAACTTTTGCATTTCTTTTTGAAATAGTCTATTTACAACAAGGCTTGACCGTGTTATAATAGGAATACTAAATGAAAACAAGGATGCAAGGTTATGAAAAAAGTTTGGAAATGGCTTGATAACTTTTGGTATCACCACAAGTGGAAGACCATTATTATCTCGTTCTTTTTGATTGTGTTTATCATCGGTTTCGTGCAGTGTATGCAAAAGACCGATGCCGATGTTTCGATTCTGTATATCGGCCCTGAGGTGGTAACCGGCGAAGCGTACGATGCGATGGAAAAATCGCTCGAAAGCCGTCTTGACAGAGACTACAACGATGACGGCAAGATCACGGTGCAGTTTACCGATCGCGTGTACCTTTCGGAAGCACAGCTGAAGGAAAAGGAAGAAGAAGCAGCCAAAGAGGGCGAAGCGCTTTATTATGACAAATCGGCCATGAAGAATTCGCTCGACCAGGCAAGACAGTGGATTTTGAGCGGCGCGATGCTGATTTCTGTGATGGACCACGAGGTGTACAAGACCTTTGAAGCGCAGAAAGACAAACTCTTTGTGCCGCTTTCGGAGTATCTTACCGAAGTGCCCGAATACAAGTACGACGATTACAGTTTGAATTTTAAGGACATTCCGTATGTGCAGTTCACGGGTGCATTCGATGCGATTTCCGAGGATACGGTGATCGTGTTGGTCAAACCCACATGGACTTCAACTCTCGGCAAAGACGAAATGGCAGAACGCTATCAGTCGCATGAAGAGCTGATGCAGAAGATCGTGGAGTTTTCTGTGGAATAAAAAATCCCCCGATTGGGGGATTTTTTATTTGATTGCCGACAAAATGAAAATTGCATAATACCTTGCAAAGAAGCGGGCGGAGGTTAAGGCTTCGGAGAGGGTGTTGCCGGTTGTGCCAACATACAGCGAAAGGGAAGAGGGGGCGTACTGCTGACCGAGCCCTTCGGGGCGGAGCAGGATACTACGCATGACTTTCGACTCGGCTTCGGTGATCATGGACGAGAGCTGATAGGCTGCCGCCAGATTCTTTTGCCAATCCGAGCCACCGTTTGCACTGTCTGTGCCGACGGCAAGCATCAGTTCCGCCGCGGGGGCGTTGGCAATTTTACCGTCTGTCCGCACGATTCTGCCGTCGGTGGTGTACATACCGTCGCGGTGGACATCAAGAACGAAACGGATCGTAGGGTAGGCGGCGCGGTATTCGGCAATGAGGGATTGTGCATCGCTTGCTTCCTCGGTGGCGTGGATCACGCCGATGCCGCTTGCACTCAGCACGTCGGCTATGGCTTCTCCTACAGAGAAGATGTTTTTGGTGTTGTCGCTACTTTCAAAATTGAAGGTAGCGCTGACAGCGTCCTTTCCGTCGGGTGCATAACATTCGGTGATGTGCGAATGGAGGATCAGAACGACAGGCGCGCTTTTGCTTGTGTAGAATTCGAATTTGTGATTGGAAAGAGCACTTTCATCTACGCTATAGGAGGTGTAGTTGTTGATGGCGGCTTTGTTCTGTGAAAGGCTTGCGGAAACCAAGGCGATGGAATCCTCGTTTGTGTTGGGCGGAGCTGTGGTTTCGGCAGGAATGGGTGCCTTTGTGGTGATCGGCGCTTGTGTCTTTGTGGTTTCAGGTGTGTTTGGTGTTTCTGTGTGATACGACATGAAGGCTTCTGCCATCAGGCGTTTGGTCGCGTTGGCATCAAGCACAATGCCGCGGATCATAAAGGTAATGGCGGCACTGAGTGCGAGAACGGCGATGGCACAGATGATCACGCGAAAAATAAACTCACGGTCGGTGTGATTGGGCGGTGTGTTTGGCGTTTGCGGTGTTTGCGGTTTTTGATCCATAGTAACCTCTTTTCTTTCATTAAAACAGTATATTGTGTGTTTTTTTCTGTTATGTCATGTTCGAAACACAGTCATTGACGGCTTGGGCAATGGTTTCTGACAAAAGGGTGGTGGCAAGATCCGATTCATTTAAGGTAACAAAAAAGCTTTTGCCGTTTTCGAGGACCTCTTGCAAAGCTGGTGTGATTTCCGAAATCCCCGCCTGTTCGAGCGCATCATAGACAAGCGTGGAAGAGGAGACCACAAGCGGCGTGCCGATGGCAATGACGGGAACGCCGAGTGTTTCGCGGTTTAAGGCGGCGCGGTGGTTGCCGATGCCCGAGCCGGGGGTGATGCCGCTGTCGGAGAGTTGAATGCACTGCCCAAGGCGGGTGGTACTGCGCGCCGCAAGGGAGTCGATTACGATAATATGGCTTGCCTTGCTTGCCAAAAGAGCGGCTTGTATCAGCTTTTGCGTTTCGATTCCCGTGTTGCCCACAACGCCGGGCGAGATGGCATACATAGGGCAGGACGGGAGATAGGGTCGAAGGGCTTCTTCTTTTTCAAAATGTCCTGTGACTTCGATTTTGTCGGCTGTCAGCGGTCCCACAGCATCGGCGGTGATGGCGCGGTTGCCGAGTCCGACCACAAGAATGCGTGTGGGCGGCTTGTTTCTATGGAGGAGAAAGCTGAGTGTTTCTGCAAGGGCGTGGCATAACGCTTGGTTGTTTTCACGTTCGCTTTCTTTCCAGAACGGGGGAAAATCGAGCGTGATGTAATGTCCGATCGGGCGGTTTAAGTGCTTGGCACCTTCATCGTTCAAGATCTCAACTGTTGTGATGCGGATATCATTTTGCTTTTTTTCGTGAACCGATACCCCATGATGCGGGTTTGAAAAATTGCCCTCTTCCACTGCGAGGTCGGTTCTTTGATAGAGGGAGGCGTTCATGTCACACTCTCTTTCAAAGACAATATGCTGTCTTTTTGGTATTTACTGTGATTTTTTCCGCATCCATGGCAATTTATTCGTTTTCGAGATGATTGTAATGTAAAATTTTCGTGAATTGTATATGTTCATAATCAACAAAAAAAAGTTTTAGTTTTGTGCAACAGCACGAAATGGCAAAAACTGCGCGATATCGGAAAAATATCTCTTGCCAAACGCCGAGTTTAGTGCTATAATACTATAAAATATAATGGTTGGGTGAAACTATGCCCAACCGAAGATAGGTCATCCCACCTAAAGCACAAAGTCAAGGAGGACTACTGTTTTGAAGAACCTGAAAAAAGTCGTTGCGATTCTGCTTGTTGTTATGGCATTGGCAGGCACTCTTGTCGTGTTCAACTCGTGCGGCAGCGAACCCAGTGAAGCCACAATTGAATTGTATATGCCTTATGTTGTCAGCTTAGACCCTGCTGTTGCCTATGCTGATGATGCAAGCGCAAAACTCATCTCTCTCCTCTATGAGGGTCTGACAACGATTTCTGCCGATGGCAAGCTCCAAAAGGGTGTTGCGTCGAGCTGGAAGAAGTACACAGACCGCGACGGTAACAAAGTAATTGAATTTAAGCTGAAGGAAACCAGATGGAGCGACGGTACGATCGTAAGTTCTGAACACTTCCTTGACGCTTGGGAAAGAATTCTCAATAACGAATTTAACTGCCAGGCTGCATCGCTTCTGTTCCCCATCAAGAACGCTGAAAAGGTTAAGAGAGGCGAAAAGACTGTTTCTGACCTCGGTATCAGCGCTGACAAGCAGGATACTCTCAAGATCACGCTTGAAGACTGGGCAGACTACGATACATTCCTGAGAAACTGCGCATCTGTTGCTCTCAGCCCTATCCGTAAGGATATCATCAATAAGATCTACGACAGAAAGAATCAAAAGGAAAATGACTGGTCGGCACTCGTTGCCATCATCGCCAACAACGGTCCTTTCTTTGTGAAGAGCGTTTCGTTCGGTAACGCGACCGACGATACCAACCGTCCTTACATGATCTTTGAACGCAACGTCAACTATTTGCGTGATGTGGAAGATGGCGGCGATGACATTGATGAATATGTTCTTCCTTACAGAATCCATGTTAACATGACCTATGGTAACGATGATTTCTGGCCTGAAGTGGAAAAGAAGGTCGTTTCTTCCGCAGCGAAGATCGATGCGCTCGTTAATACCCTGAAAGCCGATATGACCGAGGATGAGATCAAAGAGCTTGGCAACGACGGTATTCGTGCCATTGCAACTGCTCAGGTCCGCGAAGAAGTAGCGCTCCAGATGTCTCAGGATTATCTCGATACCATTCTTAACAAGATCAACGAAAACAAGAAAGTTTTCTATGATGAATACAACAACGGTGAGATTCTCTACAACAACGCACTTCCTTTTGATGAAGAACCTTCTCAGGAAGTTACCCTCAAGAACAGCATGATCACCGGTTCGTTCCTTTTCAACACCGAAAATCCTCTCTTTGCTGATGCCAAAGTCAGAAAGGCGCTTTCGATGGTACTTGACAGAGAAAAGATTGCAGGCATGATCAAGTATGCTGAAGCTGCAGATACTCTTGTTACCAAGGGCGTGTTTGAGACCGGCGCGAAAACATCCTTTAAGGATAAGGCTGATTACGGTATTCCCACCACAGCGACTGCAGCTGATGTAACAGCGGCCAAACAGCTTCTCTCGCAGGCAGGCGTGACGAGCGGTTCGTTCACCATTACCGTTCGTGCATGTGATGTGGACATTCTGATTGCTAAGTACGCACAGGAAGTTTGGTCCGAGCTTGGTTTTGATGTTAAGATTATCGTTTACGGCTATGATGTTGTAACCTATACTGTCAGAAAGCTTCAGTCTGTTAAGGACAAGAACGGCAACATCACCAAAGAGTGGATCGATGAGCCTATCTACGATACGCTTCTCCATGACACCTTCATGGATGTTTACAACAATGCAACATTTGATGTTATTTTCTTCGATATCAATATGTTGACAACCGATGCATTCCCGGCACTTGCACAGTTTGCAACGCTTTACTCCGGTCGTGCATACAACTTCTCGAATGGTGCGAACTTTGATAAGGTTCTTCCTCATGTAACCGGTTACGCAAGTGCTGCGTACGACGAACTTTTGAAGAAGGCTATGACCGAAACCGACAAGGCTGCAAGAGCAGCACTTCTCCATGAAGCAGAGAAGCTTCTCCTTGCCGATCTTCCCATTACCCC
>JAFQNZ010000265.1 GCA_017395715.1 Clostridia bacterium
GCCGAAGAGGAAGTCATCCGCCGTCTTTCGGCATTCTGCACGCTTGCCAAAGATTCAGGCATCACCCTTTGCCATGAAAACGAAAAAGGCATTTTCGGCGATACTGCCGAGCGTTGCCGACTGCTTCTTGACCGTGTGCCCGACCTTGCCGCCGTCTTTGACCCGGCAAACTTCATTCAGTGCGGTGTCGCCACCCTGCCCGCATGGGAGAAGCTCAAAGATCGTGTGCATTATCTGCACATCAAAGATGCACTCTCTGACGGCAAAGTCGTGCCTGCCGGCTACGGCGAGGGCAACGTAAGAGCCATCGTTTCGGACTTTATCAGCCGCGGCGGTAAGGTGGCAACGCTTGAGCCCCACCTGCACGCCTTCACAGGGCTTTCTTCCCTCTCGGGCGAGGATGCAGATCGAATTCTGAACAACCGCCGCTTTGCCACCAACCGCGAAGCCTTTGACTACGCCGTCAAAGCCTTCCGCGAACTCATTGATACGATATGAAACACCAAAGGACAGAGAAACACTCTCTGTCCTTTTTTGAAGACCCAAACACTTTTACGCCAATCTAAACATTCCTTGATGATGTAGGGGCTTTCCGTCCTCGACGGTCCCCACATTTTTGGTCTGTTTTCTCATCTCGTAAACGGCTCAAAAAATTCCTTCAATTCCTTCACGTAATTCTCCGAATCGACAACGTAGCAAAGCGCATGACCCGCGCCCTTTACGGTCACGAGCTTTTTATGCTCCGACGCGCAGGCATGATAGTTTTGAACACTCATCTCGTGCGGCACAAAATCATCCACATCGCCGTGGATGAAAATAATAGGAAGACGGCATTTTTTCATCGCTTCAATGGGTGATTTTTCTTCGAGGTCAAACCGACCGAGAACTCTTGCCGCGATTTTGGCAAAAGGATAGAAAAGCTTTGGCGGAAGCTTCATGTCGCGCATCACCTTTTGAATGATATCCTTTGCCGACGTGTAGCCGCAATCGGCAAGAACACCCACAACATTCGAAGGCAAGTCCTCACCCGCGCAGATCATTGCCGTTGCCGCGCCCATGGAAACGCCCGTGAGGATGATCTTGGCATCCTTGTCGATGTTTTGTATGATATATTCAATCCATCGATGCACGTCACGGCTTTCGTTGATGCCGAACGAGATCACGCGTCCGTCACTTTTGCCGCACGCTCTGTGATCAATGATCAACGCGCTGTGCCCGAGCGCAAAAGCACGCGCAACGCCGCCGCAAAGATCGCGCTCCGAGTCACCGCGGTAGCCGTGAATCATCAGCTCGATCGGCGCGCTCTTTTCGTATTCGTAGTATTTTCCGTAAAGCGTCAAGCCGTCAAACGAAACGATAGAGGCCTCGGTATGCGGCATCGCGCGGATATCCTTGATCCAACTCACCATTCGCTCGTGATGCGGACGGTACTCTTCCCCGTCAGGCAGATCAAACGCCTCGTTCTTCTTCGGCTTTCTGTGCGTTAAAAATATTCTGTAAAAGCAAATATATACCGTACAAAACGCAACCAAAATCAAAAATGCAAGCGTTCCGAAAATTATCCACCAAACCATAACGATCACCTCTTTTTCAATATAAAAAACGAAAATTCCCAAGGCGAAAGCCTTGGGAATCTTTTCATCATTACATATTGCTTTCGATGTATGCCTGCATATCGGCAAGGGTACGAAGGCCGGTGATGTCTTCATCGGGAATGGCAACGCCGAACTGCTCTTCGATCACCATAAGGATCTCAACAATATCAAGAGAGTCTGCACCCAGATCATCCACGATATCGGTGCCGTCTTCAATCGATTCGGCTTCAATCTTCAGCTGTGCTGCCACAATCTGTTTCAGCTTTTCAGTAATATCCATAAGTCCTCCAAGTTTAGAAAAAAATTCAAACGCTTGTTATAATCAATTATAGCAATTATTCTCGGTTTGTCAAGGATTTTTTGTAAAAATCGGTCTTTTTTCGTTCTTTTGCGTAAAAAATCTCCACTGTCAATCCATTATACGCAAAAAAGGGAGAAAAATATGCCAAAAACTCAATCAAATTGCGAGTGATACAGCGAAGCGTAAAATCCTTTCTCTGCAAGAAGCTCGTCATGCGTGCCGCTTTCAATCACCTCGCCGTCTTTCAGAACCAAGATCACATCGGCGTTTTTGATGGTGGAAAGGCGATGAGCAATGATAAAGGAGGTGCGCCCCTCGGTGATGGCAAGCATGGCTTCGGAAAGCAGCTTTTCGGTGCGCGAGTCCACATTGGAGGTGGCTTCGTCAAGAATCAAGATCGGGTGATGCACCAGCATCATACGCGC
>JAFQNZ010000266.1 GCA_017395715.1 Clostridia bacterium
ATAAACCCTGGCAAGTCTGTTATCTTCTTTGAACACCGCTTATTCCCTTTCCGTTCATTCATCAGGCAACAAATCGGCAATCACCGTATTGCTGACAAGAAAGCCGCGCGGCGTAAACGCAATGGTATTTCCTTTGTGTGTTAAGAACCCATGCTTCACATATTCCCGAATTTTAGATGCAGCAGTCTTTTCGATAGCATACCCAAATTTTTCTTTCAAATACACCATATCAAGCCCTGCAGTCGTGCGCAGTTTTAACATGATTTCCTCTTCGATTTCATCTTGAAGAGATAGGGTTATCTCCTCGCTGCGAGGAGGTATCTCCCAACGAGAAAGTGCCTGTATGTATGCCGCCAAATCTTTTTGATTGGCGTATCTCCGTCCGCCTATAAAGGAATGCGCTGCAGGCCCTATACCGATATATTCTTTTCTTTTCCAGTAGCGCAGATTGTGACGGGATAAACATCCTTGTCTTGCAAAGTTGCTTATTTCATACTGTTGAAACCCTGCTTTTTCCAAGAAATCACAGGCATACAGATACATATTCGCCACTTCATCTTCAGACGGAAGCGAAAGCTTTTCTCCCATTCGATGAAAAGGCGTTCCCTCTTCAATCTTCAAGGCATACATCGAAATATGATTTGGCTTCAAGGACACTGCACGGTTCAGCGTATCACGGAACGATCCTTCTGTTTGATCGGGCAAACCAAACATCAGATCAAGACTGATGTTATCTATATATTGTCTTGCAAGTGAATATGTCTTTTCAAAATCCTCATAAGAATGGATTCGGGAGAGCGTACACAGCTCTGTATTGGAAGCTGACTGCAAGCCAAGACTCAAGCGGTTCACACCGTTTGACCGTAGCACGCCCAGCTTTTCTTCATCCAAGGTTGCAGGGTTGGCTTCCAAAGTAAACTCTGCATCAGCGTTAATATGAAATCTTTCCCGCAAACCGCCAAGCAAAACAGCAAGCTGTGATGCAGATAACGAGGATGGCGTACCGCCCCCGATATAAACCGTATCGATCGTTCTTTCCCGATACTGTTCGGATACCATAGAAGCTTCTGTCAGAAGCGCCTGCAAATACGCATTGGCAATAGAATAGTCTGTCTGTGAAAAAAAATCACAGTATGCACATTTTTTCAGGCAAAACGGAATGTGTACATACAAACCGAAAGACGGACAATCAGCTTTCATCGTCAAGTTTCAAAACCGCCATAAAGGCTTCCGGCGTTACCGAAACGCTGCCGAGTTGTCGCATCTTCTTTTTACCCTCTTTCTGCTTTTCAAGCAGTTTCTTTTTACGGGTAATGTCACCACCGTAGCACTTGGCAAGCACATCTTTTCGCATAGCTTTTACCGTCTCACGGGCGATGATCTTGCCGCCGATTGCCGCTTGTACGGGAATCTCAAAGAGTGCGCGCGGAATGTTTTCTTTCAATTTTTCGCAGATTTTGCGAGCTCTTGCGTATGCTTTGGTATCATGCACGATAAAAGAAAGCGCATCGATCACATCGCCGTTAAGCAAAATATCCAGCTTAACCAGCTTGCTTTCACGGTATTCCGAAAATTCGTAGTCAAGAGACGCATATCCACGCGAGCGGCTCTTCAAAACATCAAAGAAGTTGTAAATCACTTCGTTCAAAGGCATTTGATAATGCAGCTCCACACGTGTTTGATCAAGATACTTCATATCTTCAAAAATACCGCGTCTGTCTTGACAAAGATCCATAATTGAGCCGACAAACTCTACCGGTGTGATCACATTGGCGGCAATCATCGGTTCGTACACCTTAACAATTTCATCCACCGAAGGATATTCGGAAGGATTATCGATAAACACTTCGCTTCCGTCTTTCTTTTCAATCTTGTAAATAACACTGGGCGCCGTGGTAATAATATCAAGATTGAATTCTCTTTCAATGCGTTCTTGAATAATATCCATATGCAAAAGACCAAGAAAACCGCAACGGAAACCGAATCCAAGTGCCGCTGAAGTTTCCGCTTCAAACGAAAGTGCCGCATCGTTCAACTGCAATTTTTCAAGCGCATCACGCAGATCGCCGTATTTTGCTCCGTCTGCAGGATAGATACCGGAATATACCATGGGAAGCGCCTGCTTAAATCCGGGAAGCGCTTCATCGCACGGTGCTTCGGCAAGTGTCACCGTATCGCCCACTCGCGTTTCGGAAACATTCTTAATACTGGCAGTAAAGTATCCAACATCACCTGCCGAAAGAGAGTTTTCTTTCTTGAGACCAAAGGCAGTCATTGTGCCGACATCCACCACATCAAATTCAGCACCCGTACTCATCAACCGAATGCGATCGCCCGAACGAAGTGTACCGTCCATCACACGAATGTAAACCACAACGCCAAGATAGGAATCATAGTAAGAGTCAAAGATCAAGCATTTGAGCGGTGCAGTTTCGTCTCCTTTGGGCGCAGGAATACCCGAAACAACCGCTTCCAAAACATCACGGATATTAAGACCTGTTTTGGCTGAAACAGCAGGACATCCTTCTGCAGGCACACCAATAATGTCCTCGATCTCTTTGCGGACGCGGTCGGGATCGGCAGAAGGCAAGTCGATCTTGTTCACCACAGGCAAAATCTCAAGGTCTGATTCGATTGCAAGATACGCATTGGCAAGCGTTTGCGCCTCAATACCCTGCGAAGCGTCAACAACAAGAAGCGCACCCTCGCATGCGTTAAGCGAACGGGACACCTCATAATTGAAGTCAACATGACCGGGGGTGTCGATCAGATTCAGCGTATATGTATCGCCGTCATCTGCTTTGTATTGCATTTTGACGGCGCGCGCTTTGATGGTAATGCCGCGCTCTCTTTCGAGATCCATATTGTCAAGAATTTGATTCTCCATCTCTCTTGTTGATACCGTTTCTGTTTTTTCCAGAAGACGGTCGGCAAGTGTACTCTTACCGTGATCAATATGGGCGATAATCGAAAAATTACGAATATGGGATTGTCTTTCGTTCATTTTATGGTTTAACCTTTCTGTTATACAAGTTTCAAAAGGAAATCATTCAGTTTTGGGAAATCTCTTCCTGCCCGCTGATAACA
Organism: Clostridia bacterium; assembly: GCA_017395715.1. Classification (GTDB taxonomy): domain Bacteria; phylum Bacillota; class Clostridia; order Oscillospirales; family CAG-272; genus RGIG1993. The sequence goes on from JAFQNZ010000266.1 coordinate 3,088, forward strand.
ATTTCCAAAGTTGTCAGATTAACCGCAATTCTTTCACCGAATAAATGGCTTTGTGAAATAACAGTACCTTCCGACTCTGTTGATTCCCGATACACACTGTGATAGTTTGTAAGGCCCGATTGCTCCAAAAGCAAAAGCGCCTCTTCATGCGTTTGTCCCACCAAATTCGGAACATATTGGTACACCGCTTCTTCTCCCGCGCTGACATACAAAACAATCGGTTCATTCTGTATAGCAGCTTCCCCTGCCGAAGGCGTTGTTCCGATCACTGTTCCTGCAGGAGATGACGACGAATACTGTTTTACCACCTGCGTGACAAATCCCTGCGCTTCAAGTTCCATCTCCACAGCACGGTTTTCTTTTCCGCTGTAATCGGGCATGATCATAACACGGCAACCGCCGCTGAGCGTAAGAACAAGCTTGGGTTTTTCATGCTCGGCAAGATGCTGTGCAGAACGGGCGGGCGGGTCTTGGCTAACAATGGTATTGAGCGGAATCGAAGCATGATACTCATATTCCACTTGCACATCATACCCCTTATCACGTAAGGATTGGGCAAGATCTTCGGTATATGTCTGATCGAGAAGACCGCCAACCGTAATTACAGTCTTTTTCCCCGCATCATAGGAAAAGATACGGTTAACCGCGAGAAGACTGACCAAAACAAATAACGAAAGCAAGACAAGAAAAACACCCGCCAAGAATAATGTTGTTCGGCGTTTTTTCTCTTTTTTGGCAGGCTCCTTTTCAGGAGGGTCGCCTTCCTTGACTTGGCCCACAAGCTTTAGTGCCGAAGGAACAAAGCGTTCCGCCGAAGTATCCTCCGGCAAAGCCTCGTAGGCATTATACGGGTCATTCGGCAAATCAAAAGCAAAATAAATATGTGGGTTTTCATAATACAGATTGATATAGCGCATCATTTCATCTGCCGATTCGAATCGGGTGGCAGGATTCTTATTCATGGCACGAAGTACAATCTGTTCAACCGCTGTCGGAATATTCGGATTAAAAAAGCCGGGGTTGGCAGGCGTTTCCTTTAAGTGCTTACGAATGATTTCATCCATACGGTCGTAAGCATTCGGCTTGTCCGATTGAAACGGCAACTGCCCGCAAAGCATTTCATAAAGCAAAATACCCGCCGAATAAATATCCGACCGTGCATCCACGCGCCCGCCCGCCGCTTGTTCGGGGCTGATATAGTTTACCGTTCCAACCGCTTTGCCGGACGTTGTATTTTCAAAGCCGGGAATCAAGGCGATACCAAAATCAACCAGCTTGACAAGTCCGCCTTGAATCAGCCTGACATTTTGCGGCTTAACATCACGGTGAACAATTCCCTTGCCGTGTGCATGGGAAAGTGCGCTCAATATCTGCGAAAAATAGCTGAGTGCTTCATCCACCGAAAGCCTTCCGCCTTTTCGGTTCATGTAATGCATCAGCGTTTCGCCAACAGCAAGCTCCATAACGATATAACGGCAGTCCTCGCGCATCGATCCGCCGTAATACGATACGATGTTAGGATGGCTGTCAAGCAGAGCAAACGCTTTGACCTCGTGGTCAAACTGACGTTTGGCTTCTTCGTCGATCATTCTTTCTTTATCAAAAATCTTGACAGCAACTTCCGTTTCGGTTTCGGTATCCACAGCACGGTAAACTTTGGCGGAGTTCCCCACTCCCACTACATCCAATAAACGGTACCGCCCGTCAAACAGTACATCTTCGCTTCTGTCCATGCTATGGTACGCCACAAAAGGCTTCCTTTCTTCAGAATGTTAGTAAAACAGCGGTAATGTTATCTCGTCCGCCGTTGGCATTTGCAATATCGATAAGCGCCTTCACCTTCTCTTCGGTCGCTCGAGCATAGATCTCCTTGCTACCCCATACGATTGCGTATATCTCCTCGTTTGCCGCATAGCCGGAAAGACCGTCACTGCAAAGCATCAAAGTCTCATTGTCGGCAAGTGTCAACCGAAAAGATTCACTTGTGACAAGTGCCCTTGTACCGATCGCGCGGGTAATCACATTGCGGTCGGGATGTGCGGCAGCAAGTTCCGGTGCCAATAACCCGTTATCGATCAGCATTTGCACATACGAGTGGTCTGTCGTCACTTGCCTCATGGAATGCGATGTCAGATGATATAAGCGAGAATCACCGACATTGCAGATGTAAGCTTCTTTGCCCAGCACAAGAACCGCCACAAGCGTTGTCCCCATGCCGATGAGATCAATGGAATCCTTCGCATAGTTGTAAACAGCAGAGTTGGCTTCCGCCACAGCCTGTTTCATGATCCCTTCTATTATTGCCTCATCATCGTCATGATTATCAAAGCTGATTGAAAGAAATGCCTGAATTTTTTCTTTTACATACGCCGTAAACTGCTCCACAGCAAGCGACGACGCAATTTTTCCGCCAACTGCACCGCCCATACCGTCACAGACAACTGCAAGAACAGCATCCTCGGCAAGCAAAGTAATCGCAAAGGAATCCTGATTATCCGCTCGGTGCCTTCCGATATCGGTCATTCCGTAATATTCCATATCAATATTTCCTCAAAAAACAAATACTATTCAATAATTGATCACTCGTTTTTATCCGCATTGTGACGAAGCTGACCGCAAGACGCATTGATATCTGCCCCAAGTGTCCGTCTAACCGTAGCGTTGATCGAAAGCGCATTCAACTCTTTGGCAAACTGCATCACCGATGCTTTGTTTCCTCGTTTGAAACCACTCTCTTCCACTTCGTTCACGGGAATCAGATTCACATGAAGCGGTCTTTTTCCAAGGTATTTCTTCAAAAGAGCGGCAAGTTTTACCGCATCCTCTTTTCTGTCGTTCTTTCCCGCAATTAAAGTATATTCAAATGAGATACGTCTTCCGGTTTTGTCGAAATAATCGCGACACGCTGTGAGAAGTGCATCGAGAGGAAAACGCTTGTTCACAGGCATGATTTCAGAGCGGGCTTCGTCACTTGCAGCGTGCAGAGAAATGGAAAGCGTCAGCGGCATATCTTCTTCGGCAAGGCGGTAAATGCGGTCCGCAAGACCGCAAGTCGAAAGCGAAATATGACGGTAGCCGATATTCAAACCCTTTTCGCTGTTAACAAGCTTCAAAAAACGAATGACATTGTCATAATTGTCAAGCGGTTCTCCGATGCCCATCAAAACGATATTGGAGATTCTGATTGAAAGATCTTTCTCTGCCACAAGGATCTGTCCAAGTATCTCTCCCGGCAAAAGGTCTCGCACCTTACCGCCAATCGTAGAAGCACAAAAACGGCATCCCATACGACAGCCGGCCTGTGTGGAAAGACATATGGAATACCCATGCTCATACTGCATGACCACGCTTTCAACATATTCCCCATCATGCAAGCGATACAAAAACTTTACCGTTCCGTCAATTTGCGAAACAAATTTTTGAAAAACCGAAGGATAGGAAAGCCAGGCTTTCTCGTTCAACTCAGCAATCAACTTAGCCGGAAGATTGGTCATTTCCGAAAAACACGCACCTCTGCGAATCCATTCGGCAATCTGTACCGCACGGAATTTCGGTTGTTTCAAAACCGTAACCACAAACTCACTCAGTTCATCAAAACTCATCGAAACAAGATCACAAAGAGCCGATGCATTCTTTTCTGTCATGTCACAACCTCCCTTACAAAAGCGTAAAATAACCTATGATAAGTATATCATATTTCTTTTTCTTTTTCAATAATTCCCCAACAAAAAAACACAAAACATACAGAAAAATTTCCGCTTTTTTTCTTATCATTCGGCTTGACAAGCAAAGTAAATGGTGATACTATTTTAATAGCCGATAAATCGACAAGTTCAGAAAAAGGTGGTGATAGCATGGAAAAACAATCTGGAGGAGTCCGTCTTCTCAAAAAAAGCAAACGTGGGCTTGTGCGTGCTATTTTCAGCCGTACCGGATTGGTTTTTACTCTGTTAATGCTGCAGTTTTTTGTCATGTTCCTTTTTATGGTTTGGTTTGATGATCTCGTTTCTTATTTTTGGGCAGGTCACTACGTTTTATCTGTCATCGCCTTCTTGGTTCTTGTCAATTCACAAATTGACCCATCCGCCAAACTCACATGGATCGTAGTCATTCTTCTCTTTCCCATTTTCGGTATGCTTCTTTTCTGGTACACCAAGAGTGATATCGGCCACAGAACGCTCAAAAAGCGTTATGAAAAACAACTTGAAATCACCCATAATGCAATCGTGCAAAAAGCAGAGGTAACCCAAGCACTCCCGCATGATGCACCCGAACTTGTATCCCTTGGCAACTACCTTGAAAAAAGCGGATGTCACCCTGTTTTTGCACAAACCCAAACCACCTATTTTTCTTCAGGTGAATCGCAGTGGGAAGCCATCCTTGCCGAAATTGAAAAGGCAGAAAAGTTTATTTTTCTCGAATATTTCATCGTGGAAGAAGGTGTCATGTGGGGCAAAATCCTCGAGATTCTCGCCAAAAAAGCGTCCGAAGGTGTCGATGTCCGTTTTATCTACGATGGCACCTGTGAATTCACCACCCTTCCTCACAGCTATCCCAAACAACTGAAAGACATTGGTATTACCACCAAAGTGTTTGCTCCCGTTGCGCCTTTTGCTTCTACGCATTACAACTACCGCGACCACAGAAAGATCCTTGTGATCGATGGAAGAGTCGGTTTCACAGGCGGCTCAAACTTAGCAGATGAATACATCAATCTAAGAAAAAAACACGGTCATTGGAAAGATGCCGCCATCATGCTCAAAGGAGACGCTGTCAGCAGTCTGACACTTCTCTTTTTGCAAATGTGGAACCTCAATGAACCCTCACCGGAGTACGAACGCTATCTTAGCTCTCCCCCGGAAACGTCGTTTGCAACCGATGGTTATGTCATCCCGTTCGGCGACTTCCCGCTTGATGCTTACCGCACCTGCGAAATGATATATATCGACATTCTCAATCGTGCCGAGCGCTATGTGCATATCATGACGCCGTATCTCATTCTTGACGGTGCGCTTGAAACCGCCATCAAATTTGCCGCACAGCGCGGTGTTGATGTGACTTTGATCATCCCCGGAACACCCGATAAAAGAGCGCCTTACGCATTAGCACGAACCCACTACGCTTCGCTTATGCGCGCAGGCGTTAAAATCTATGAATATACCCCCGGCTTTGTTCACTCAAAAGTATTTGTCAGTGATGATATCCGCGGTGTTGTGGGAACTGTAAATCTTGACTATCGCAGTTTATACCACCACTTCGAATGCGCCGCGTATTTGTATCGGACAGGCTGTCTTTACGATATCGAAAAAGATTTCCAAGAAACACTCTCCGTTTCCGAAGAAATGACCCTGAAAAACTATCGCAAAAAGAAACGAGGCTATTACTTTCTCGGTCTTCTTTTGAAGATTCTCGCTCCCCTCTTATAAAAAATAAACAGGCTGTTGCGCGAGCAACAGCCTTGTTTTTACGAATTCAAAATGTTTTCACACAATACTTTTCCGGCAATTAAATTATCGCTCGTGATTCCGTTTACATACGGATCAAGCGCCACGATTTCTTCTTCGGTGTCAATTGTCCAAACCTCAAGCGGGATTTCCTCGTCCATACACATTTTTACCGTTTTTTTGTTGACCTTCGTGTACTTGGTGTCGATAAAAACCTCATTCTTGCCGGTTCTCAGCGCCTTTGCCGTAGCAACATCCTTTTCTGTTAGCTTCTCTGTCAAAAATCCGAGCCGAGCTGTATCGTCCATGTTTTTGATATATGTCAAAGAGTCAGCAAAAAAAGAAATCCAAGTTACCTTTCCATACATACCGTAGCGTCTGACCAAACGCATCAGCATCTCCGCTCTCTCTTGTGTAAAACCCTCTTTGAGTTCAATATAGGGATATAGCCCCGCGTTACGGCAAAAAGAAATAAACTCTTCAAATGTCGGAATTGTTTCGCCAATATATTTTTCCGAAACCCAACTGCCAAAATCAAGACGGCGCAAGGCTTCAAAGGTCATCTCGGAAACTTTTCCTTTACCGTTAGAGGTTCTGTTAACGGTGTCGTCATGCAAAAGAACAGGCACGTTGTCTAAGGTAAACGAAACATCGCACTCCACAAACAGAAATCCCTTTTCCTTGGATAAACGGTAAGCGGAAATCGTATTTTCGGGAGCTTCTTTGTTAAAACCGCGGTGATTCACCGCGCGAACAGGGTGATTGTGCCAACAATACATATATTTTTCCTTCCGCAAAAAATTGCTTTGTTTTTCTAACTTTGCAAGAATTATACCACAGGCATTATAAAAAGTCAATCCATATACAGCAACCGCACCACACCTACATGGCTTATTCACCTTGATAATTCCAAAGAATTCCGAAAAAAGAAACGAAAAGAGCAGATATCCCAAAAACTTTTTCACAAAAAGTTGTTTTTTGTACAAAAATACTCTTTTCTTTGCAAGGCAAATATGCTATAATGTTTTTATATCTCAAAATGGGTCAAAAGGAGGAATCGTTATGTGGCTTCCTGAGAAAAAAATCACAATCATATGCGGACATTACGGTTCCGGAAAAACCAATCTAGCTGTTAACCTTGCGCTGTCTCTTGCCAAAGCCGGTGAAAAAACAGTCTTAGTCGATCTTGATATCGTAAACCCTTATTTCCGCGCGGCAGATAATCGCCGTGAACTCGAAGAAAACGGTGTTCGTTGCGTTCTCCCGCAATTCGCCAACACCAACGTCGACGTCCCTTCTCTGCCTCCGCAGATCCATTCGGTTTTTGTCGGTGACGAAAAGGTGGTTTTCGATGTCGGCGGCGATAAAGACGGTGCCATGGCACTCGGCGTTTACCGCAACGCCATCGAAAAATGCGGCTATGAAATGATCGGGGTATGCAATATGTACCGTCCGCTCACACAAACACCGGAAGAAACGATTGAAAATCTATCCGAAATTGAATCGCAGTGTCGGCTTTCTTTTACCGCACTCGTCAATAACAGCAATTTGGGAGAAGAAACCACCGCTCAGGATGTGAAAGCATCCTTTGCCTATGCCGATGCACTTGCCGAGAAAAGCAATCTGCCGCTTCTCTTCACTGCTGTATCCAGTAAAGTTAACCTCTCAACCGAACACCCGATTTTTACAATTCGGGATATCACCAAAAAAATCTATTGATTCCAATAAAACTACATATACGAAAGGAATAAACAATGAACAGAGTTACCATCAGTACTGACACCTGTAAAGGTTGCGGTCTCTGTATGACAGCTTGTCCGCAAAAGATCCTCGTTCTTGCTACGGACAAACTGAATGCCAAAGGCTATCACCCCGCAGTTGTTACCGATATGGAAAAATGTAAAGGCTGCGCTCTTTGCGCCTATATGTGCCCTGATGTAGCCATCAAAGTTGAAAAGGAGGTCTAAACAGTCATGGCAAAAGTTTTAATGAAAGGCAATGAAGCCATTGCCGAAGCGGCGATCCGCTCCGGTTGCCGTCACTATTTTGGCTATCCTATTACCCCTCAAACCGAAATCGCCGAATATATGGCAAAAAGAATGCCCAAAATCGGCGGCGTATGCCTTCAGGCTGAAAGCGAAATCGCCGCCATCAACATGGTGCTTGGCGCATCCTCTGCAGGCGTTCGCGTTATGACCTCTTCCTCTTCTCCCGGTATTTCTCTGAAGAGCGAAGGCATCTCTTACATGGTCGGTAGCGACCTGCCCGCCCTCATTCTCAACGTACAAAGAGGCGGTCCCGGTCTCGGCGGCATTCAGCCCGCACAGTCTGACTACTACCAGGCAACCAAAGCCAACGGTCACGGCGACCTTCACCTCATCGTTTTGGCTCCCAACTCCATTCAGGAAGCTGCAGACTACACCTCCCTCGCATTTGAACTTGGTGACAAGTACCGCGTTCCGGTTATGATGCTTGCCGACGGCGCGCTCGGTCAGATGATGGAGCCCGTTGAATTCAAGGAAGTTGCCGAAACCGCGCTTCCCGAAAAGCCTTGGGCAACCACAGGCACCGAATGCAAGAGAAAAAAGAACATCATCAACTCACTCTTCATTAAGCCCGATGAGCTTGAAGTATCGGTCAACGAGCGCTTTGACAGATATGCTGAAATCGAAAAGAACGAAACCCGTGTTGAAGAATACATGACAGACGATGCCGATATCGTCATCGTTTCTTACGGTATCACCAGCCGTATCTGCAAAACCGCCATCACCCTTGCACGCAAGGAAGGTCTCAAGGTCGGTATGGTTCGTCCCATTACCCTTTGGCCTTATCCCTCCGAGGCACTTGCTAAAGTAGCAAAGACCGCCAAGGAATTCCTTGTTGTCGAACTCAACAAGGGTCAGATGACAGGCGATGTGAAGCTTGCCATCGAATGCTCCCGCCCCGTATCCTTCTACGGCAGAACAGGCGGTATGATGCCCACACCTGAAGAAATCCTCGAAGAACTCCGCAAGATTGGAGGTAGAATTGAATGAGCAAAGTTGTATTTGATAAACCGAAAGCACTCTCCGACGTTCCCTTCCACTACTGCCCCGGCTGTACACACGGTATCGTACACCGCCTTGTGGCAGAAGTGATCGATGAACTCGGCATTGAAGGCAACACCGTCGGTATCGCCCCCGTCGGCTGCTCTGTGTTTGCTTATAACTATTTTGAATGCGATATGATCGAAGCACCTCACGGCAGAGCCCCTGCTGTTGCCACAGGTGTCAAGCGCGCACGCCCCGATACCGTTGTCTTCACCTATCAGGGTGACGGTGACCTTGCCGCCATCGGTACTGCCGAAACGGTTCACTCCGCAACCAGAGGCGAAAACATCACCATCATCTTTATCAACAACGCAATTTACGGTATGACAGGCGGACAGATGGCACCTACCACTCTGCTCGGTCAGGTCACCACCACCTCGCCTTACGGCAGAGACGCCAAGATCCAGGGCAATCCCGTCCACGTTTGCGAAATGCTTTCCACGCTGGACGGCACCGCTTACGCCGAGCGCGTAGCGGTTGACTCCCCCAAGAATGTCATTGCCGCCAAGAAGGCAATCAAAAAAGCGTTCCAGAATCAAATCGACAAAAAAGGCTTCTCAATCGTAGAAGTGCTTTCCACATGCCCCACCAACTGGGGTCTTGCTCCTACCGAAGCACTCACATGGCTTCGTGAAAACATGATGCCCTTCTATCCGCTCGGCGTGTATAAGGACAAGACAAAGGAGGAAAACTGATATGACCACAAAGATCCTGATTGCAGGCTTTGGCGGACAGGGTGTGCTGTTCGCAGGCAAAGCCATTGCCAAAATGGGCATGGATAAAGATATGCAGGTTTCCTGGCTTCCCTCCTACGGTCCCGAAATGCGCGGCGGTACTGCCAACTGCAGTGTTATCATTTCGGACGACGAAGAGATCGGCTCTCCCATCGTTAATATTCCCGATATCCTTTTCTCTTTCAATATTCAGTCGTTTGAAAAATTTGAATCGACCGTAGCCCCCGGTGGCATCCTGTTTGCCGACTCGACTCTTATTTCCAAAAAGAGCGATCGTACTGACATCAAGGCATTCTACATTCCTGCTACCGAGCTTGCTTCCAAGAACGATCTGCAGGGCGGCGCCAACGTCATCATGCTCGGCAAATTCGTAGCAGAATCCGGTCTGTTTGATAAAGACGAATTTATTGATCACATGGTTTCCTCGATCCCCGCAACCAAAGCCAAACTGATTGCAAACAACAGAAAAGCATTCGACATCGGCTACAATTACAAAGACTAATCCCAACACCAAAGGACAGAGAACGAAAACTTCTCTGTCCTTTTCGCAAGTTTATGATAATATTATTCAAAAAAACAATTAACCGATACACTCTCCCTGACACTATATAAGTGAAAGCTTTCAAACACAGGAGAACAACTATGACCGACAAAAGAGCATCGGAACTCTTGTCCGAAAACCTGACGGCAATTTACGGCTATGCTTTTTCAAAACTCTATGATAAAGATAAAGTGGACGATCTTGCATCCGAAATTGTATATGAGATCATCGTTTCGGCGCGCAATCTACAAAATGAAGAAGCCTTTTGGGGCTTTGCTTGGAAAATCGCCGAAAATACGTTCCGACGCTTTATCCGCAAGAATGAACTTGCCGCACAGACCGTAGAACTGACAGAAGAAAATATAGGCGTATATGACCTCTCACCGGAACAGGAATACATACAAAAAGAAACAGAGCACGAAGAGACATATCTGCTTCGCCGTGAGCTTTCTCTTTTGAAGAAAACTCATCGAGAGGTATGCGTTGCCTATTACGTCGATAATAAAAGTTGTTCTCAAATAGCAAAAGAGCAAAACATCAGCGTGGAAATGGTAAAATACCATCTGTTTAAGACACGCAAATTATTGAAAGAAGGTATCGGTATGACGAGAACACTTGGAGAAAAAAGTTATAATCCCGGAACATTCAGACTTGACTTTTGGGGGGATTGGAATAAATATTACGATTTGTTTAGACGAAAACTTCCCGGATCTATCGTGTTGGCCACATATTATGAGGCTATGACGGCAGAGGCGCTTTCCATGGAACTGGGTGTTTCTATGCCTTATCTTGAGGAAGAAATTGAGATTTTGGAAAAAGCCGGCGTTCTGAAAAAGACGGGTGAAAAGTATCAGGCAAACATCGTAATCGTGACGGATGCATATGAAAAGGAATTCGTCAAGAACACTTCCGCTATCTACGCCGATGTAGCCGAATCGGTATTTAATAAAGCAGTAAGTCTTTTGCCACAGATTCGCGCACTTAATTTCAACGGAAACGATTATGATGATAACCGATTGCTGTTTGGCGTTTTAAATCTTGCGTTCATGAACGGCTATGGATTAACAAAAGAAAAGTCTCCGTTGGGATCCCCCAACAAGCTTCCTCTTGGTTGCAACGGGTGGATATTTGGATATGATAACGATTATGCAAACCATCATTTTGCGGCTATTACATTGAAAACAGAAAATAAAGCCAGAACAGCTTGGTTCACAGCGGTAAACTACAAAGTGGCAATAAAGGCACAGAAGTATGAACATTCGTATTTTAAGGACAAAGCCGAAGCTATGTGCGATGCGATACTTTGCAAGGATGCCAACTATGAAAATATCACGCTTCCGTGGTTAATAGAAAATAATTTCGTTCGCTGTAATGACGATAAGTTAT
>JAFQNZ010000267.1 GCA_017395715.1 Clostridia bacterium
CAGGGGAAAGGGTCGCTTTTAGAGAAAAGCTCCGCCCTCTCCGTCACGGTAAACCGTGCCACCTCTCCCAAAGAGAGAGGCTAAAATAGGCTCTCCCCTCGGGAGAGCTCCCGCGAAAGCGGGTGAGAGGGCTCTTTTACAGCTAAAACCCTCTCCGTCAGCCTGCGGCTGCCACCTCTCCCGAAGGGCGAGGCTGTATTGTTGCAAACCAATTACAAAAACAAAGCCACCTTTCGGTGACTTTGTCTTCAAGCTGAAGCCACCCCATGCGGGGTGGCTTTTGATTTCTGTTTGGTTTATTCCAAAACGGATATAAACTTTGTTTGGTTCTCAATCGCGCTGTTATCCACTTCAATCAGAATCGCCCAATGTGCCATATCCGTTGTCATCATCCAAGGCGTTGATCTGTCAATCACGATCGTAAACGCCTCATCGGCAAGGGCGTGCACAAAAGAAAACCTTGCCGAACCGGTACCTGCCTCAGCGCCCAAGAAGAAAAGCGTCTTTTGGGCAAAAAAGGCATCGTCGTAGCCGGCAGCCATTTGATTTAACATCCATCTTGAATGATAGCTTTCGTCGGGAGTGGGCACACAAGCATCAATGCAGGCGGCAAGTTCTTCCTTGCTTTCAATCTTAACCATCGGAAGCGATCCGCCCACGTTCTCTTCGGCAATCTCCCGCAGCGCATACGGATTAAATAAAGCGTCTAATCGCACGATATTGGCTTTGCAGCCCTCAACGACCTTGTCTTGTGCATATGAATAAATGCCGGTCACGTAACTGTTTTTGGCGTAGGCTTCAATCTCCTCGGCTGTGGCGCGAAGATAGATGCCTTCCGATACATGGCCACGATCAAGATTCGCAAACACAATATCCTTTTCGTTGGCAACATAGGCTTCCACAAAGGTTTGATTATCATTCACCGCGTATATTCCATCTCCAAAATTGTAGGTGAGGTAAATATAATATTTTCCGTCTTCCTCAACGGCTTTTTCGTAAAAGCCGTTTTCAATTTTAGCCATCCATGCGGGGGCAGGCGTAGTTTCGGGTGTTGTAGTTTCGACAGGTGTGCTGGTTACGATCGGTTTGGTTGTCACAATGGTTGTTTGTGCAGGTGTGGTTTCTATCGGCGTTTTGGTGGTGGTTGGCACCGTGGTTACGCTCTCCTCGGCACACGCAACCGTCAAAAGCAAAATACCGAGAAGCATCATAAGAAATATCAGTTTCTTCATACTGTTTTCTCCTTCATAAATCCGAATCGGGTTAATACCCACCGCTGTGCATGATCACATTGAACGACGTTTGGTTTGCAATCGCACTTTTTTCCACTTCAACGAGCATGACCCAAGTCGGCGCATCGTCGGTTCCACCCCAAGGTGCTGACCTGTCAATCACAACCGTAACACCCTGATCGGCAATCACGTGTACAAGAGAATGGTGGGCAGAACCCGTGCTTTCCTGAATATAGATCATGAAAAGCGACTTCTCTGCGAAAAAAGCTTCATCATAAATTGCGGTCTCTTTTTCAAAGGCTTCTTTGAAACTTATGAAGGAGGGTATTTCGAGTTCCTCATAGACGTGTGAGTTGTCGTAAATACAGGTATCAATGAATGAGACAAGCTCCTCTTTGCTGTCAATTTTCACAAGAGGTCTTTGATTTATGTTTTCAGCCATTTTCAAAAAGGATTCGTAAATAACGAAACCCCCATTGGAACGGGTTGCCTTGCAGCCCTCAACCACCTTGTCTTGTGCATAAGAATAAATACCCGTCACATAACTGTTTTTGGCGTAGGCTTCAATCTCCTCAGCTGTGGCGCGAAGATAGATTCCGTTTGAAATCTTACCGTATTCAAGGTTGGCAAACACAATATCCTTTTCGTCGGCAACGTAGGCTTCCACAAAGGTTTGATTATCTTTCACAGCATAGCGGCTGGATTCAAATACGTAGGTGAGGTAAATATAATATTCTCCGTTTTCCTCAACGGCTTTTTCGAAAAAGTTTTCTTCAAGCTTTGCCATCCATGCGGGCGCAGGCGTGGTTTCGGGTGCTGTGGTTTTTTCAAGTGTGCTTGTTTCGATCGGTTTTGTTGAGGTAGGCGTGGTTTCCATCGGCTTTTGGGTGGTGGTTGGTGCCGTGGTTACAGCTTCACTCCCGCAAGCCACCGTAAGAAGTGCAAGCGAAAGAACCATCATCAGAAATATCAGTTTTTTCATAGTGTTTTCCCCTTATTCTGTCACAAGTTCAGCAACCAAAATAAAATATTTTCTCGCTATCGTTTCCACATGCATTGTTCCGTCGCCCATTTCCTTGGCGGTATCCACCACAAGATATAAGCTTTTCGCACCTGTGCACAATGCAGCACTTACCGTCACGTTCGCTCCGCCAAACCTTTGCACAACAGCGTCAAGTGCTTCACGGTCTAATTCCACACCACAAAACCGATTCAAATTGACCGCCGAAACAACCGACACCAACCAAACCGATCCATCCGCCTCGGTATATGCTTTATAATAGGCTTGGGTAGGATATCCGGAAATGGTACGGTTAAAAACAAAACAATAATTCACTTCCGCACCCTCAGCGCACTCCTTTGCCGAAACAAAGTAGTCAAATTTTTGGGGGCTACCCATCACACGCACCTCGGTTTCCACCGATACCGAATAGATATTCCAATCAATCTTTTCTTCTGCCAAAGTTTCAAACATGGTTTTCAAAACGGCAATCCGTTCTGCCTCGGTAGAATCCACCGTCAAGCTATGATCACCCAAGGTTTCCGGCAACTCTTCTGACGAATAGGTTTCCACCGATGGTCTTATCACGTCAAACTTTTCGCTCACATCGGTAATCACACCGCCGCAGCAAGACTGCACGCTGCCAAGCTCCGCTACATAAGAATCTGGATATATCACAGGCTTCGGCTCGGTGGTCACAAAAGGTTCGGGCAAAATTGTCCCAAACCATTCGGGCGCTTCACCATATTTCACGTAATACAAACGCCCCGCAACCTCCACAGCATCGAGTCCTGTTTTCACCACTGTTCCATCCAAATATTCAATTTCCAAACAATACGTATTGGTTCCGGGCGGAAGCGGTTTGTCCGCTTCTTTATCGATCGCAAAGGTTTTGAGCCACGCTGTAAATTCCGACAACTTCTCATCGGGCACTTTTTTGCCTTCCCCTTCACCGTACTGACCGTAAAGGGTGATAGACTTAATATTATGTGTGTTAAAAATCGTTTCGGTGGTTTCGGGCGCTGTGGTTGTTGCTGCGACACTTGTTTCTGTGGGCGGTTTTGTGGTATCAGGTGTGGTTGTTACA
>JAFQNZ010000268.1 GCA_017395715.1 Clostridia bacterium
CCATGTATAGTTGCCTCTGCCACGAATTTCCATAGGAAAGTCTTCAAAGTTAAAACCTTCGGGGCCGTTATGAATCGAAATTTTACCGGAAACGTAAACTTCCTTGCTGTTTACATCTTGTCCGTTATTGGTACGAAGGTCAAGAATAGGCAGTTCTTTGGTATCGAATTCAAAGATTGCGGTATAGGTGGTGTTTTCTTTGGGGCATTCATTGCTGCGAACGGTAGAAGCTGCGCCGTCGCTCCAGCCGACAAATTTATATCCGAGATTGGCGGTGACCGAAACTGCCTCGGTGGTGGTTTTGCCGTAGTACACATCCTGTGTCGTTTTGCCTTCAAGGGAACCGGCGTGAGAGTTATTGATTGCATATTTTACACGGATCTTGGTTCCATACTGGGGCTCGGGAATCTCGGGTTCAGACGGTTTGGTTGTTCCGGGTGTTTCGGTTATGTTTGGCGTGGAAGTGGTTTCTTTCGGTTTGCTTGAGCTTGATGGAGCAGGGGTTGTGGAGATTGTGTCTTTTGATGAAGAAACGGTGGTTTTCGGTGTTTCTGTGGAAGCTGCGGTGGAAGAGGGTGCATTTTGAGATGTAATATTGGTATTAGTTGTTTTGGTTGTTGGATTGGAATCGCTGTTATCGCAAGAAACGGTGAACACCAAAGCGAAAAGCAACAGCACGAAAAGGGGTAGGAGCAGTATTCTTTTCTTCATATAGACCTCTCATTCATAACGTTAGTGGGGTGGTTTGGGTGTTTATCAATAAGCACGCATCCTTCTCCATTCTACCCATATTATACTATATACTTTAAGTTTTGTCAAGTTGATTGTCAGGCTTGCTTGTAACACTTGCACAAAAAAAGACTATGCGCTCATAAGGAGGCATAGTCTTTTTTACAAACCGATTATTTTACAGATTCGAAAAACGCAATTTCGGAGAATTGCACGTTACCGGTTTTACCGACTTCAAATACCAACTGATAATACTTGAATTCCTTGGGTGTATCAACCGAGAAGGTAAAGGTCTCATAGTTTACAGTAGAAATACCGGGGTTTGCGACTTCATCAATGATTTCGTAGCTGCCTTCTGCGCCTGTGACAGAGCCGTACAGTGTCCATTTTCTCGGGATTCTTCCGGAGAAACTTGCCGTGTCGTTGGCGTTGGTCAAGGTGTAAGAAGCAATGGTTGTGGGGTTCTTGGTCAAGAAGCAGATGGCACCAACCGGATCAGGATTGGCAGGAACTTCGGCGTCTTTATAGAGACGAATGTAGAATTTGGTCGAAGTATTATCGTCAAACATCTTATCGTAGCCTTCTTTGGAGCCTGCTTCATTGGGACCGGAAATCAGGGTAATGTCGGCGTTATCAATGCGACCTGTCTTCTTTATTTCGCCAAACAAAGAAACATTGACAAGTTTTGCACCATGATCGGTGTCAGAGAACAGAACCTTGACATAGGTGGTTGTGATAGGCTGTTCGGGGATGATATAGTAAGTGGAGGATGCGGTAGGCTCGGCAACGGTTCCGCCAACACGGGACCAGTCGGTTCCGTTGTCGGAAACAAAGATACGGAGCATTTGGGGAAGAACAACACTTGCATCTGCTGTGGTGACGGAAATACCTTTGATTTCGGAAGGATCTTTGGCGGTTAAAATGATTTCCCAATAGCCGTGTTTTCTGCCTGTTACATAAACGCCTGCCTGCGAGTCATCATTTAAGAGCACATTTTCAATTTTGGCGGAATTTTGACTGGGAAGACCGGAAGAGACGGTAAGGTTTTCGTTGAGAGTGGCAACGCCTTCAAGGGCTTTAGGGAGTGTATCCGAAACAGTGATTTCAGCAGGATATACTATGATTTTATCTTCGTTATATGTCAGCTTGTTGGAGGGGGTGGTGAAGGTTGCTTCGCAGTAAACACCGTAGTGGTCGGAAATCGGATGGTTATACCATGTTTTTCCGTTATAATCAAATGTGAAAACATCATCTACGATGGTGTAGTACGAAACGGTGGCAGTTCCTTTTTGCAGGAAAATGTAGTCGATCGGCGAAGATGTGGTGTCAACGGCGGGCTTATCGTTCATGGAAACATGACCCTGCGCCCAATCTGTGGGAGATTGGAATCCACTCCAAGACGCACCGTCCACGCCTTTTTCTTTGGCAAGGTCTCTGGAGTCATCCATGAAGGCAGCAACTGTGTTATAGGTGGTAGGAACATACGAGGGATTGGATTCGTCAAAACGGACACAGTTGAGGTCGCCCGAAAGAGCAATGCCGATGTTGCCGTATTCTTCAAGAATGGCTTTGATATAGGTTTCAATAACCATAACGCCGTTATACTGTGCTTGGATACTCTTGTGGTCAAGGTGAGTTCCGAGATGTGCGTAGATAGAACCGCTTTTTTTGTCTTTCAAAACAGCATAGCTACAAACGCGCTTACAAGCGGAGTTCCAGGAAACAGAACCTTTTTGCGCGGGAGTAACCGAAAGCCAGAATGTGTCGGAATCCAAAAGCTCATATTTATCGGTGCGGTAGAAAACAGGGCTGTGTTCATTACCTGTGCCGGACAGATGGTCTCCGGTGGCGCCCGAGTCACGGCCGACACCAACACCTTCATAACCGAGCTTTTTCATTTCGACACGGAGATATTTCATCCAGTCGTTAGTGGCTTCACAGAAGCTGACCGAGTCGGGTGCATATTTTTTGATGACTTCCATCAGTTGTGCGCCGCGAACTGCGGTGGACATACACGGATGGCTTGTGGTGTCATAGCGCAGATTGAATGTCATCAGCTTAACTGAGATAGGGTCTTGCAACGTCGGTTTGATATCGGTTGTGTCCGCGGGGGTTGTAACTGTGGGAACCGCAGGGGTGGTAATAACAGGCGTTGTGACGTTAGGTTGGTTGGTGGTTGCTGCTGTTGTGATTGGTGGAGTCTGTGTGGTAACAGACGGGGTTGTGGCATGAGGTGAGGCGTGCACAGGGAAGTTCCAACACGATGTTCCGCAATAAGAACGAGGCACTGAAGCGTGTGCAGGCTCTCATGCAATCCTACCCGGAGGACCCCGCCGTGC
>JAFQNZ010000269.1 GCA_017395715.1 Clostridia bacterium
GTTTTTGAGGTGGACTTGATCACTTTGCCGAGCGGCTTTTTTTGTGTTGCATCGTTGGTGGAAAGTTGAACGATCAGATGATCTACCTTGGTATCTTTATATTTGGCAACGAGATTGTTCTCAAACCGCTTGACGTACGAGGAATCGCCGTTGTCAACAAGCGTTGTTCCCGAAACCGCTTCTTTGATCACGTTGCAATTGCCTTGCGATTTGATAAACTCCACAAAAGACTTACCGCCCGATGCCGAGCCGTAGGTCACAGACGAGCCAAGGAACATAAAGGTTTTGCCGTCAAGCGGATATACCTTGGGTGTATTGTCTTCTGTTGTCGCAGGTGTTGTGGTGGTAACAGGTACCGCCGTTGCGGTAGTCACAGCAGTGGTGGTTTCAGTTGTCATAACAGTCTCCTTTGCGGCGGTAATGTCTGTGGTGTTTTTCTGGGCTTCTGTTGTTACGGCAGGCTCACTGCCGCAAGAAACAGCAAACCAAACGATAAGTAACAACACGGTCAGCAAAACCATAATCTTCTTCATCGTTCAAGCTCCTTTTCCACAAGTTCAGCAAGGTCTGTCACAACGTGGGTCGCAATCTCTTTGATGCTGTCAATGGCATTGGCAACTGCATAGCTGCGAAAAGCCTTGATCATGTCATAATCGTTGCTGTTGTCTCCTACCGTTGCCACATCGTCGTGCGATCCGCCAAAGACCAAAAGCAAGTCTTCCACCCCGGTGGCTTTGTTCACACCATGCGGCACAATATCAATGCAATAGCCGTTTCGCAGCGCTGTCACTTTGCCTGCAAACTTTTCATTGATCAAATCGGTCAACTCTTCGGCAAGCGCTACGTCGCGGCAAACAGTCGAAAGCTGTGTGAACGGCTTGATCTGATCGTATTCTTCCAAAATCACAAAGCGGTCATCGTCTTTGTAGCGGCTCTCTTTTCGCTCTTTGGTACAAATAAATATCTCTTCGCCGAGATCGTTGACGCAGACATAACGGCAGTCATACTGCAAAATAAAGGTTGCCACATCCAAAATACAATCGGGATTTCCTGTGTGTACCTTCAAGGGTTTTCCTTCGCCGTCTGCAATGACTGCACCGTTGTTGGCAACCAAAAAATCGCATTTCAGATTTTCATAGTTTACACAGTAGGTAAGATTCTTAATACCGCGTCCGCTGACAATACCGAATTTGTTTCCGAGCGATTGCCAATAAGCCAGCGCATCGCGGACATTCTGCGCGATTCCGTCACGATAATGGATCGTTCCGTCAAAATCACTTGCAATAAACTTCATATTTTGCTTCCTATCTTTGTTTTTTGACATAAAATTATACTTCAATTATATAAGATTACGTCCCCAAAATCAAGTCTCTTTACCGTATTTTTTTATGGAAGCCTATAAAAAACTTGGCAAAAAGAAAAAAAGCGCTCCGAGACATAGGGTCGGATACGCTTGTTTTCAACTACTGTGTTTCGCAAGGATCTTCTTCCATCTTCATCTGGCTGTATTTTAACCGCGTGGCTTCCCCGCCTCTGACATGACGCTCGTTTTTATTGATTTCAAGAAGCTCTTTGACCCGCACAAAAAGCGCATGATTCTCTTTTTCAAGTATCTTGGTCACATCCTTGTGAACGGTAGATTTTGAAATACCGAAAACCCCTGCCGCCGACCGAACCGTTGCACGGGTTTCAATCATATACTTCGCAATGACCTCGCATCTTTTGCCGGTGGAATACATCATATATCGTACCTTCTTCGTTAAGCTGTCGCAACATATATATGCAAAATTTACCGGCGATAGGCATATTATAAAAGAAAAAAACGAGATCTTTGAAGAAAGACTTGCACCCAAATGCGCTTTATGCTATACTGTTTCTATCAAGTTTTTTCAAAAAGGATTTTTTATGAAACGAACCGTTGCTCTTTTACTTCTCACCGTTCTTCTTTTCTCTGTGTGCGCCTGTGGGAAATCCAATACCAAAACCCTTACACAAGATGAATTTTCCATCACACTTTCGGACGATTACGGCATGGTGCCTCATATTTCTTACTTTGTTTCGTATGAAACCGCCGACAAGAAAGCAGTTCTCGTCACTCGCAACAAAAAAGACATTGTAGAAGAAGTCGCAGGAAAACCCGACATTTCCCTTTTGGAGTATGCCAACCTCGTGATCCAAACCAACAGAAAAGGCGAAGATCCTAAGACCAAAGACGGCGTGACCTATTACACCTACACCAGCCATACCGACGGCGTTGATTACACCTATCTCGCCACAGTTCACAAGTCGGAAAACGCCTTTTGGCTCGTGCAATTCGTTTGCGAAACCAAAGAGTATAACGATATGGAAGATACCTTTTTCGGCTACGCCAAATCGGTTTCGATCAAAGAATAACGAAAGGTCGGCAGAGTGAACTGCCGACCTTTTTATGAATTACGAACTGAAACGGCTTTCAATCACCTTACCCGTGCCGCAGGGGGAATATTTCCAATAATCGATATGCTCTTTGTCGGGTGCAACAAAATAAGAGAACATGGCATTTCCCGTTTCATTTTTTCCACCAACCGACTTGCAGGACTCCATGCCCTTACAGGAATCAATGATCACAAGCTTGATCTTCATACGCTCGGGAATGATGTTCTTGATATACACCGCCACCGTTTGCCCCACCGCAATATCCGATCGATACTCGGCAAGCCCCGCAAGATTGGGCGAAAGCTCAATGAAAACGCCGTAATCTTCAATCGAGCGGACAATGCCCATCACCGTCTGCCCGATCTTGAAGCAGGCAACATTTTCTTCCCACGTACCGAGAAGCTCCTTGTGCGTCACATAAATACGTGCGCTTTCGGGATCAATGCTCTTCACCACCGCTTTGATCGTCATGCCCACATAAAAGCGGTCGCGCGGATGCGATATGCGTGAGACTGAAATGCAATCGATCGAAAGAAGCGAAGGAATACCGCAACCAATATCCACAAAAGCACCGAAATGCTCAAGATGCGTGATCTTGGCAGGAATGATATCGCCGCTGACAAGCGTCATCAAATAACGGTTCAAGCACTCGATCTGCGCCGCACGGCGCGAAAGAATGGCAAAGGGATTTCCCTTTTCATCCTGACGGATGGCAAGCACACGAAAAGCAACTGCCTTTCCTACACGCGAAATGATCGCAATGTCTTTTTGCGTTTCTCCCTCAGCCGTATAGCTGACCTCGTTTTTATACATGATCCCCTTCATACAGCCAAGATCCACGATCAGATTGAGAGAGCCGTCGCACAGTGTGGCAACGCCTTCAAGGATCTTGCCCTGCTGCATGGCGCGCTCAAGCGCTGCGGGTGAAGAAAGCGCCTCACGGTTTTCAGCTGTGCCAATCAGTGCGCCCTCGGGTAAGTAATGATTTTCCGACATATTCAATACCTCTTTCTTTCCTCCGATTCAAACGGAAGATACAAATTTCCTTTTACACAAATGTATGAGGGATTTCTCACAGATATACCACCCTCACGGCATTTCTATTATCTCATGGCAAAAGGGGCGCTTCCTGTCGGATTGTGCGAAGAAAAAAACAAAAAAACAATTGTTAATATTTTTGTTAACACAAAAGCAAGAACAAGAGATAACAAGACTTAACAAGAGAATAAGAGAGCATTTTTTGATATTTTTGTAAAATGAAAATATTTTTGCAAAAAAACGCTTGACAAAGCGATTTTGATATGATATACTCCCATTCGTGGAAAAAATATCTATAAACACAAGGAGAAACAAGATGTCCAAGTCTTACATGGCAAAACCCGAGACTGTTGAGCGCAAATGGTATATCATTGACGCTGCAAACAAGCCCCTCGGTAGAACAGCAGCTCTTGCCGCTACCATTCTGAACGGCAAGCATCGTCCCGAATACACCCCTCATGTTGACTGCGGTGAATTCGTTATCATCATCAACGCTGAAAAGGCAGTTCTCACCGGCAAAAAGCTCGATCAGAAGCACTACTATCATCACTCCGGCTACGTTGGCGGTTTGAAGGATGTTAAGTACAGAAAGCTCATGGAAACTAAGCCTGAGCTCGCTATGTCCCTTGCAGTTAAGGGCATGCTTCCCAAGAACTCGATCGGCGTTAAGAGCCTCACCCGCCTTAAAGTTTACAGAGGCGCAGAGCACAACAACGCAGCTCAGAAGCCCGTTGCTTACGAAGGCTAATAGGAGGTAAAGAAGAATGACTTATACAAGTGCAAAGCCCTACTTCTACGGTACGGGCAGAAGAAAAAAATCGGTTGCAAGAGTTCGTCTTGTTCCCGGCACAGGCAATGTTACCATCAATGGCAGATCGATCGATGATTACTTCGGTCTTGAAACCATGAAGCTTATCGTAAACCAGCCCTTCGGCGTTACCAACACCGTTGGCAAGTTCGATATCATCTGCACCGTTATGGGCGGCGGCTTCTCCGGTCAGGCAGGCGCTATCCGTCACGGCGTTGCAAAGGCTCTCCTTCAGAGCGATGCTGAACTCCGTTCCGCACTCAAGA
>JAFQNZ010000270.1 GCA_017395715.1 Clostridia bacterium
AGCGGCGAGATTACCTTTACCGAAACAAGAACGCTTGATGATTACAAAAGCCGGTTGCTATATGAACTAATGATTATATCAAAAATGGGATATGATCAGTATTATTTGATTGTTTGGGATTTTGTCAATTATGCTAAGACGCATGATATTTCGGTAGGTCCGGGTCGTGGATCGGGTGCGGGTAGCTTGATTGCCTATCTCATTGGCATCACCGAAGTAGATTCTATCAAATACAATCTCTTGTTTGAGCGGTTTCTTAATCCCGAGCGCGTTTCCATGCCTGACTTTGATATTGATTTCGGTGATGATAAACGCGATTTGGTGATTGATTATGTGACGCAAAAATACGGAAGCGATCATGTTTCACAAATTATCACGTTTGGTACTTTAGCGGCTAAACAGGCCATTCGTGACGTAGGACGAGTTCTTGATATGCCGTATGCGGATGTTGACAGAATCGTTAAGATGCTGAATAACTCCAAGGCAACCAAACTTGAGGATCTGATGACAGATGAGTTGAAACAGCTCTGTAAGGATTCACCGGAAGTTGATAATTTGATTGAAAAAGCAAAAGCGCTTGAAGGAATGCCAAGAAATATCTCCACACACGCGGCGGGTGTTATCATTACGGAAAAGCCTGTTATGGCGTATGTTCCGATGGCAACAAGCGGAGACGTTGTTCTGACACAGTTTAACATGAACAACGTAGCATCGCTCGGTCTTTTGAAATTTGATTTTCTGGCACTTCGCAATCTGACGATTATTGACCGGGCTGAAAAGGCAATCAAGAAAAAAGAAAAAAACTTTGATATCAAACTGATTCCGTCTGACGATAGGGAAACGCTTGATCTGATTGCACACGGTCAAACAGCAGGCGTGTTTCAATTGGAATCCGCAGGCTTAAAGAGACTTCTTTTCAATATGAAACCGCGAAATTTGGAAGATATTACGCTTGCCATTTCGCTGTAACGTCCCGGACCTATGGAGTAGATTCCCAAATATCTTGAATACCGTGCCAATCCTGCAAGTATCTCCTACAAGATTCCTCAATTAAAAGAGATCCTTGATGAAACAAGCGGTATCATTATTTATCAGGAACAGGTGATGCAAATCTGTCGTCGGGTTGCTAACTTTTCATATGGCAAAGCTGATATCATACGGCGTGCGATGTCAAAGAAAAAGGGAAGCGAAATCGAAAAAGAGAGAACCGCATTTTTGCAAGGTGCAAAAGACAATTTCATTCCCGAACCCGTGGCTTCAGAGTTGTTTGACGAAATGTCGGGTTTTGCCAAGTATGCGTTCAACAAAAGCCATGCGGCATCGTATGCTTTTATCTCGTACCGTACAGCATACCTGAAAGCACACTATCCGCTTGAATACTATGCGGCGTTGTTATCTTCGGTGATGGGAAATAATTCCAAGGTTGCCGAGTATATCAATGATTGCAAAAAACAACGAATCCGAGTGCTTCCGCCTGATATTAACGAAAGTGTAACCGATTTTTCCGTGCAAGGAAATCACATTCGATTTGGTCTTGTCGGTATTAAAGATATCGGATATTCTTTTGTGGAACATCTTGTGAGGGAACGGCAAAAAGAACCTTTTGTGAGTTTTGTTGATTTTGTGGAGCGAATGCTCAAATATGGGCTGACGAAACAGCAATCAACTGCTTTGATTCGTGTAGGTGCGTTTGATGCCTTCGGTGTAGAAAGAAATAAGCTTCTGAATTCGGTGGAAGCCTTGCACAATAAACTGGCTGACATGATCCAAAAAGATCTTTCCGGACAGACTGATCTGTTTTCGATGCTTTCGCCCGAAGAAGCACCTGCCAAGTTTGTGTTTGAATATCCTGAATGTGAGCCGCTTTCCGCTAAATACAAACTTCAGCTTGAAAAGGAAACAATAGGAATCTACCTTTCCGGCAATTTGCTTGATGATTATTCCTCCGATATTGCACAAAGAAAGCATATTTCTATTGCTGCCGTTCATGCCGCTTTTGATGAAAATGCAGAAGAATTTGGTACAATGCATGACAAGGATGTTGTTACCTTACTTGGAATTATCCGTAAGATTACTCGTAAAACCACCAAAAAAGGTGATGATATGGCGTTTATTACGCTTGAGGATTATTATGGGGAGATAGAAGTGCTTCTGTTTCCCAAAGTATATGAATCGGCATCAATGTGTTTGGGGATCGATCGTGCGGTATGCGTGACAGGTACCCTTTCCACACGAGAAGAAGACGGTGTCAAATTGCTTGCCAATGCAGTCGTGTCTCTTATTCCCAATGGTTCCTATCAAAGTCAGCCTGTACAAGAGGGAACACCGCAAGTTAAGGAAGGAGCGGTTTCAAAGGCAGGCAATCACAGCGCAGCCCCTCTCCAAGACACATTGTTTGCCAAGCAG
>JAFQNZ010000035.1 GCA_017395715.1 Clostridia bacterium
AAATGAAATTTGATTGTCAAAACTGATAATTAGGTGTAGGGGCGCACCCATGTGTGCGCCCGAAAACAATCCAACAGAGATAAAAATTCGGGTTGTCGAGGGCGCCGATTCCTACCGCATTATCCAATGTACATACGGTATGGTTTATCAAATCAAAAAGGAGCTTCGCCTTAGCGAAACTCCTTATCATTTTGAATTTTATTCCGAGTCATCGGGAATCGGATCGGCGTTGGCAAAGCCTGCCGCGTGCGAGATGGGAAGGGTGAATGCAAGCGCTCCGGCGGGGGTATTGGCGCCAGCTTTTTGCATGATCGAGCGCAGGATGCTGTTACGGTCATCGCCTTTTGCCACAATGAGGATGACCTCCTTTTCCTCGGCAAGCGAAACACCGAAGAAGGTTGTGCTGCCCTTGTCTGCTGTGCCTTTGGCGTGCAGGACAGTGCCGCCGCGGGCGCCTCCCTCACGGGCGGCATCCATCACAAGATCGGTGGTGTTGCGATTGGTAATGACAATGATCAGTTCGCGCTCGGTGTTCATATCGTTTTCATCCTTTTCATTTATCGTTCCCGAAGTGAGTGCCGAAAGGGTGGCGGCGCCGCCTACCGAAACAAGCGGGCAGGCAACGGCGATACCGCGGTCGGGCAGATCAATGTAAAGCTCTCTGGAGAGCCCTTTCATCAGCTTTTTGGCAAGCAGACCGCTGACCACCGACAGAAAGACGGTTTTTTCGGTGCGTTCAATGCCGAGAAGCGAAAGCGTTTTGGAATTGGTCGTGCCGTCGGCATCGAGCGAATAGACGGTTTTGACTTCGTGGTTTTTGAAAAAGGAGGAAAACTCCTTTTTGTCAGCCCGTTTGGCTATGGTCAGCATGAGATTGAGATCTTTCATATCATACCTCAAACATTGTTTTGGTAGGGTGGATCAACAGATCAGAGTTCGATGATATCGTCTTCAAATGCAGGCTCGGATACAGCAGGCGCTTTCTTCTTGGAAAGGCGGAGCTTATACACAAGACCGAGGATCTGCAGGGTAACAAGCGGCGTGACGGCAACCATTGCCACAACGCCAAAAGCGTCCGTCATGATCGTGCCGCCCACGCCGTCGCATACGCCTGCGGCAAGCGGCAACAGGAATGTGGCGGTCAGAGGACCCGAAGCAACGCCGCCCGAGTCAAAGGCGACTGAAGTGAAAATAGCGGGGGTAAAGAAGGTAAGTAAGAGCGCAATGCCGTAGCAGGGAATTAAGAAGTGGAGTAGCGAAATACCCGTGAGTGCGCGGAGCATGGCAATGCCGACCGAGATCGAAACGCCGCAGGAAAGGGCTCTTCCGAGAACTCTGCGGGGAATGGCGCCCGATGTGATCTCTTCTACCTGCTTTTGCAAAAGAATGACGGCAGGCTCGGCGCGGACGGTATAATAGCCGATAAGGCAACCGACCGGAACGATCAGAAAAGACAGTGCGCTTTCGGCAACTGATTTTCCGATTTCATAGCCTGTTTGCATGAAACCGCAGGAAGCGCCGGTCAGAAAAATTACAAGACCGAAGTAGGTATAAAGCGCGCCCATGATGATGCGCAGAAGGTCGCGGCGCGGCAGTTTGCCTGCTTTGTGCTGATAGACAAAGAAGAAGGCAAGGACGGGGAGCAGGGCAATCGCAACCTCAAGCATTTTGTGCGGAATCTCGGCAAGAAAGTTGATCGAGAGCTCTTGCGTGGTTTGTGAAACCACCGCATCCATTGCCCATGTTGCATCGTTCGGCTTAAAGATGATGCCGAGGATCATAACGGCAATGATCGGACCGACCGAGGAAAGTGCCACAAGACCGAAGGCATCTGCCTGCGCGTTTTTGTCCGAACGGATCGAGGAAGCACCCACGCCGAGTGCCATGATGAAGGGCACTGTCATGGGGCCTGTGGTCACGCCGCCTGAATCAAAGGCAAGCGGAACAAAATTCTCTGGCACGTAAAAGAGCATGACAAAGACGATGGCATAGGAGAAGAGAAGCAGATAGGAAAGCTTGACGCCGAAGATGATACGCAGCATGGCAAGCGTTAAGAAATAACCAACACCAATGCCGACGGCGATGATGAGAATATACGGGCTGATCGATTTGGAGACCTGATTGGCAAGCACCGTAAGGTCAGGCTCGGAAACGGTGATCATCACACCGACAACAAACGAAAGCAGAATGACAAGCGAGATCTTTTTTGACTTGGTCATTTGCGCGCCGACATATTCGCCCATGCGTTCCATAGAGATTTCGGCACCGAGTGAGAATAACCCCATGCCGACAACAAGGAAGACTGCACCGAAGACAAAAGCGAGAAATGTCCCTGTGGTAATCGGCGCGACCACAAAAGCAAGAACCGCCACGATTACGGTAACCGGCAATACGGAGCTGACCGATTCTTTAATTTTGGAAAGAATAACAGTGGAGTTGCGGGCCATGGCGCCTCCTTTTTGTGGAAATACTTCGTGATAAAAGTGTATCAATACGAAACGTGCGTGTATAATCACGCGTTTTTCTTGTTTTACTGTAAATCATCACAAAGGTATTCTATCACAGAAGGTAAATAGAGTCAAGTGGCAGAATGACGAAAGTTCTTTGTTTTTTGCGTGAACTTTTGCACGGGATGAATGCTTATTTTGGATTTTTATCTGAATTTTCTTTTTTGAGCGCCTTGACCTCGCGGTAGGTGGTGATGAGTTCGTTTGCGCCTTTTTCGGCGTAGGGAAGAATCAGACGGGAAAGCAGAGAAGCGGCAAGACCGACGGCGATTCCGCCGAGAATATCGGTGGGATAATGCAGATAAAAATACAGGCGCGAGAAGGCGATGAGTGTGGCAAGCACAAGGGCAGGCGCGCCTGCTTTTTTGTTTTGCCAGAAAAGGGCGAAGGCGCCCGAAAAGGAAACGGTGGTGTGACCCGACGGGAAGGAAGCATCCCCGGGGAGAAGCGAGGTGTCGAGCCCTTCGATGGTGCGAAGCTCATAGGGGCGCGGACGGTCGATCAGTGGTTTTAAGGTTAAATTGGTGATGATGGTGGAAATGATCAGCGAGATCGCCATGGCGGCACCGAAGCGTCTTGTTTTTTTGAAGCAAAGGAAGATCACCGCGAGCAGAATCCAGAAAATACCGCCGTCGCCGAGGGCGGTGATGAAGCGCATCACGGGGTCGAGCCACTCGGCGGTCAGGTGGCTTGCGATCCAATCGTTAACGGCAAAATCAAAATCGTAAATCGAGGCAGCTATCATAACAAAATCCTTTTATCGGGCAAGATCGGGAATGCTTGCATTTTTGCCAAGCGGGAAGAGGGTGATGTCGGAAGAAAGTGAGCTTAGGTTTTTATAGCGCTGATATTCGGTGCAGATCACGGCGTAAACCGGTGCGTGGGCTTGCTGTGCCACTTTGTTGAGAAAGTCGGCAAAGCCGCCGCTGCCTTTATAGACACCGAAAGAAGCGGAGCCGTTCGATCTGACCGAACAGAGGATGAGATATTTGCGCGTGGAGGCAGGTTTTGGGGCGAATACCCAGATAAGTTCCGCGCCGTGTTCAAGCGCAGAAAGACGGATCTTTCGGTACTCGGTCTCAGTCCACTGCAGGGCTTCGGGGGTTTTGGTGATGGCAATATCTTCCTCACGCGGAACAAGACCCACGTTTGCTAAAAATTCAGCAACGCTTTTGCGTGAGGGGCGGATCTTGGTGGCGTTGCGGATGAGTTCGGCAACGCTTTCTGCATTCCAAAGCAGATATTCACCGCAACCCAGGCTTTTGGGTGTGGCGTTTGCCATAAGCTGCAGGAAAAACTCCCCTTGTTCGGGGGATACCGTATAGGCTTCGCCGCCGATCTTGCTTTCTTCTTTTTCGGCGCGGAAGCGGTCGAAGGATTTTTCAATATGCTTGATTTCGGAGATCGGACAGTCGTAGGTGACGGCAATTTTTTCGTGCGGTGTTCCGGATTTTATTAAAATCACCACTTCACGCAAAGCTTCATCCGAAAGCGTGGTGGCACAGTTGAAGCCTTCGAGGGAGGCGTTCAGCCGTGTGGTAACGGCAAGCGGGGGACGGTTTTCTCTTTTTTGCTTTTTGTATTCTTCAAACAAAAGTGCATATCGCTTGGCGCGCAAGACGAGATAAACGGCAACCGAGGCGGCAAGCGGCAGGTTCATGGCAAACAGCAAAAGAAAAGAAACTGCGCCATAACGGATGAAAAGATAAATCGAAAAGGGATAGATGGCAAGCGCGAGGACTGTGGGGTAGATCAACCCGCGAAAACGGCTCTCGCCTCTCGTGAAACGGAGGTTCAGCATGACTGAAAACGGGATGAGTAAGAGCGATACGGTAAGGATTGTGATCCAAAGCGGTGTAGGCATACAAAACCTCCTTTCAAAAGAGTTTGGTCAAAACTTTGGAAAAAGATTCAAACGTCAGCCCATGCGGAGAATGTCACCTTCCTTGACGGGAAAAGGCGT